>CASBQJ010000112.1 GCA_949127705.1 Synechococcales cyanobacterium PMM_0085 | reverse complement strand
TCGCCGTTTATCGATGTCGGCCTTGGATGGAACAGTGGCGATACTCCTGACCCCGACCCCAACGCGTTAGTAGGAGTGGGTCTTGGCTTGTTGTGGCAACAGGGTGATAATTTCTCAGCTCGTCTGGATTGGGGCATTCCGCTGGTGTCGATCGACTCTAGCGGCAGCAGTTTGCAGGAAGATGGCTTTTATTTCTCGGTGGTCTACTCTCCTTTTTAAATTTGTTCTCAGGAAGTGTTTCAATGAGTTCAATCCATACTTTTTACAAAACCATAGGCGAGGAAAGCAGTAGTGACCTTTGCAGAGTCTCGAACAGAGCAAGTTCCAGCCGAGTTGCCCAATGGCAGCATCATTAAGATTGAGGTGACGCAAACTGGGCGAGAAGATGTGGCGTTTGACGTCAGACCCTTCAAGGAAGTTACAGATGCCATTGAGGGCATTGTGGAGGCGGATCCGCCTTAACGCTCCATAAAGTCAGCCCGACGAAAGCCGTGGTCAAATTTGGGTTAGATGTGGCGATTGACGCCGGGAAGCTAACTGCAATGGTGGTTAAGGGTTCAAGTTCGGCAAATCTCGAAATCACGCCAGATAAAGATACGTCTGCACTATTTAAAGGATACCTATACTTTCCTCATTCCCCCCCCGAATTTTGTAATCCAAACTAGCCTAAAACCACTCAAAAACAGACCAGATGTACATTGGCTTACCAAAGGTAGAACTGCCTGAAATCAAGCAGTTCATACCGTTCTATCTAATTTCTCTAAATGCCAGGACGGGGACTTGAACCCCGGACACGAGGATTTTCAGTCCTCTGCTCTACCAACTGAGCTATCCCGGCTAACGGTGAACGCCTTAAACGCTAATCAATAGGTAAACTTTCAGGAACACTACCGATTCAGCATTTGGCAAATTCAGCGCTTAATTAAGCTAGCAGAAATATAGAGATCTTGGCAAGTAGATTTAAGCTTACTCATCGATTTTGATCATGAACCTGCGGTGGGGGACGCCGATCTAGCGGGCTAAATTAGCACATGATGCGAGAAGCATAGCGGCTGAACGTCACACTTCTCGCATCGCCAGTGACTAGATCGGGCGCAGACGAGTAACTTTGAGAGTAAACGTTCCTATGCCTTGGCCACCATAGGGTCTAACGCGAATAATGTAGTTACCTTCTTGAGCAATCCGCGCAAATAGCAGCGAGTTAGTCGTGCCATCAGGGCCGTCATCGTTTTCGCCAATCGTGGTGCCGTCAGGTGCAATCAAGGTCACAATCGTATCAAATTCGTCTGAAAGCAAATCGGTGACCACCTGATCGCCCTTTTCTAAGCTGACGATATAGTCACGAGCGAAGCCACCAAACCCAGTAGGAATATCTTTATCAGTTAGAGTATCGGTGATTTCATTACTGGCAGGCATGCGAACAGGGTTGTAGAGCGGCGCGGTTTGGGCGCGTGCCGTCAAGGCTCCCATGCCAACCACCAAAGCGGTCATTGGAAATAGCAGAGGAACACTGAATTTCATTAGGAAGTTGTTCATAAGGAAGAAGTAGGTCGCCAACGCAATCGGGGTTCTGTCAATGATGCTCCATTATTCTGGCTTCCTTTTCCGCAATTGTGCATAAAGAAAAAATGGAAACTGTCGCTAGATTGGCAGGATTTTGGATTCCAGTCAGAGGCGTTCGGCTTTGCCGTCTCGTAGAGAATCGCTCAATAGCGGTAAAATAAAGAATTATTACTGAGCCGAAAGGATTCATATGGCTGCCAATGTTGAAATCTATACCTGGAGCACCTGCCCCTTCTGCATTCGCGCTAAGGCGTTACTCAGCAAGAAGGGTGCGGCCTTTACCGAATACTGCATTGATGGAGACGAAGCTGCACGGGCAAAAATGGCACAACGGTCGCAGGGTAGACGCTCTCTGCCTCAGGTGTTTATCAACGACCAGCACGTTGGGGGGTGCGATGATCTACATGCGCTGAATGCCCAAGGTCAGTTGGACGCACTGCTAACGCAATAGGATTGCAGGGGATCAAACAACCTGAACTGTTCACCACGGAGAAACTGGCGTGAAATTTGCGTTCATTATTGACCCGATCCAGCGGCTAGATCCGGGGCATGACACGAGTGTGGCGCTGATGGAAGCTGCGCAAGGGCTGGGGCACGAGATTTGGCTGACGCAGGCGGGTCATCTGTCGGTGGTGCAGGGCAAAGCCTACGCCATGCTACAGCCCGTGCGGTTAAAGCCTGTAGACCTAGTGGAAGGCCGCTGGGTAGCCGCTCCGGATTGGTATGTGCTGGGCGATCGCCAGTTCTTGCCGTTGGAGGAGATGCAGGCGGTGTTCATGCGCACTGATCCACCCGTGAATGTGCCGTACCTGTACGCGACCTACATTTTGGACTATGTTGATGCGGCCAAAACGTTGCTGGTGAACTCACCTGCGGGGCTGCGAGCGGCCAATGAAAAAATGTACGCGCTCCAGTTTACGGATGCAATTCCCGAAACCATCGTGACGCAAGACAAGCAGGTGATTCGGGAGTTTGTGGAGCGGCAGGGGGCGGCGGTCATGAAGCCGCTGGGTGGCAAAGCGGGTGAGGGCATTTTGTTTGCAGAACCGGGCGATCGCAATCTCAATTCGCTGATTGAGATCAGCACGCAGCAGTTTAGTTACCCGATCATGGTGCAAACCTATTTACCAGCCGCTAAAGACGGCGATAAGCGGATTATTTTGCTAAACGGCGATCCGGTGGGTGCCGTTAATCGCATTCCGACCGGCAGCGATTTTCGGGGCAATATGGCGGTCGGTGGGCGCGTGGCTCCAGTCGAAATCACCGAGCGCGATCGCCAAATTTGTGACCAGTTAGCCGCCACACTGCGACGCGACGGCTTGTTTTTTGTCGGCATCGACATCATCGGTGGCTATCTAACGGAGGTCAACGTCACTAGCCCCACCGGGATTCGAGAAATCGATCGCCTAGAAGGCATCCAAGTTGGGCAAATTGTAATGGAGTGGGTGGAGAAAACTCTAAAAAGTGGCATCGTATAACAGAAAAGGCATAGCAGAAACGGCAAAAATAGCAAAAACAGTATCACCCGAAAGGCGTCGTCCAAACGGCATCGCCAAAGGGTATAGCAAAAGGCAGCACTGTATCGCCTTGACCAGTGAAACTCAAAACGATTTAAGCGCGAACCAACCGCATTTCAAGTCATCTTTAAGGAGAAATTAGATGAGTTCATCGCAATATCCACCGCATTCCGGGTCAGGCATGAAGCGTCGCCGATTTATTCAATATGGGGCGATCGCCGTTGGTACTGGGATTGCCAGTGCCTGTGCGGCTAGCCCACCTGCCGCCGAGTCTCCGGCTAGCCCCTCGGCCAGCGTCGCGGCCAGTCCAGCGGCCTCTGGTGAGCTGATTAAGGTAACCTATGGCACCAACTGGTTTGCTCAAGCTGAGCACGGCGGCTTTTACCAAGCGGTGGCCACCGGAATTTATAAAGACTATGGCTTAGATGTATCGATCCAAATGGGTGGTCCCCAGGTAAACGGGACGCAGCTGCTGATGGGTGGGGCGATCGACTTTTTTATGGGCTACGCATCCGATGCGATTAAAGCCGTGCAAGAAGGGATTCCCAAAATCACCGTCGCCGCCATCTTTCAAAAAGATCCCCAAATTCTGCTTGCCCATCCCGGTACAGCCAAAACCCTAGCAGACCTAAAGGGTAGGCCAATCTTTATTTCGTCAGCCGCCAACGTGACCTACTGGCCGTTCCTCAAGGCAAGATTTGGGTTTGAAGACAGTCAAAAGCGCCCTTACAACTTTAACCCAGGTCCTTTTTTGGCCGACAAAACAGCAGCTCAGCAAGGCTACCTCAGTTCTGAACCGCTGTCGGTTAAAAAAGAAGGAGGGATTGACCCGGTCGTGTTTTTGTTGGCAGACTATGGCTATAACCCCTATTCCACCACAATAGAATGCAAGAGTGAGCTGGTTGAGCAGAACCCTGACCTGGTGCAGAAATTTGTCGATGCTTCAATCAAAGGCTGGTATAGCTACCTCTACGGTGACCCCACTGCTGCCAATGAGCTGATCAAGCAAGCGAATCCCGAAATGAACGACGAGCAAATTGCCTACAGCATCGAAAAGATGAAAGAGTATGGGATTGCAGACTCGGGCGACACCACAGAAAAGGGCATTGGAGCCATGACCGATGAACGGTGGAAGAGTTTCTTCGAGAGCCTATCTGGGGAAGGCGTCTTCAAGCCTGAGACCGATTACACCAAAGCCTATACCCTCCAGTTCGTGAACAAAGGCCCAGATGCTTATAAAAGTGCGTAAGTTTTGAGTTTTGGGTTTTGGGTTGACCGTCTAACTCAAAACTCAAAACTCATTGAATTCTGATATCGCGCCCTCCTCAGTCGCTGACTCGCCCCTTTCTTTTACGGAAACTCTCAGCATGAATCCTAGTTCTGCGTTTCAGCTCAGCGATGTTAGCAAGGTCTATACCAATGGCACAGTAGCGCTGAAAAATTTAGATCTAACCGTGAATGAGGGGCAGTTTGTCAGCCTGCTAGGGCCATCGGGCTGCGGCAAAAGCACAGTGCTGCGGATGGTCGCAGGGCTGGGCAAAATGAGCGCTGGCACCATTTATTGGGGTGGCAGTTCGCAGCGACGGCTAGCCTATGTGTTTCAGGAAGCGGCGCTGATGCCGTGGGCGACAGTGCAAGAAAATGTGCGGCTGCCGCTGAAGCTGGCGGGGATGTCAAAGGCGGCGGCGGATACAGCCGTGGCCGAGGCGATCGCCCTTGTAGAGCTAACAGGGTTTGAGCACTCCTATCCGCGCGAGCTGTCGGGCGGCATGAAAATGCGGGTCTCGATTGCGCGGGCGCTGGTCACCAAGCCAGAGGTGCTGCTGATGGATGAACCCTTTGGGGCGCTGGATGAAATGACCCGCAGTCGGCTCAACAGCGACCTGCTGCACCTGTGGCAGCAAAAGCAGTGGACGGTGGTGTTTGTCACCCACAATATCTATGAAGCGGTTTATTTGTCGAATCGAGTGGTGGTGATGGCAGCCCGCCCCGGTCGAGTGGTGGCGGATGTGGCGATCGCCGCCCCCTATCCCCGCACCGAAGAGTTTCGCACCACGCCGCTATTTAACGACTACTGCCGCGAAATTTCTGGGTGTCTGGCCAATGCATCGGGGCAGCTCCTGCTCCGCTCTGACGCAGAGGCCAAAGCAGGCGATGTAATTAACCAAGTTGCCTAAAATCTGAGGCAGGACTAGCATGACGAATCGGTTCAGCGACCTGGCCAATTCAGCCAATCTTGAAAAATCTATCGCTCCTAGCAGGACGTGGCAACAGCGCTGGCTCCGGCCGCTGCTGTCGCCCGATGTGCTGGCACCGGGAGCCGTGGGGCTGCTGCTGCTGCTGTTTTGGGAAATGGGGGTACGTGTGACCAATATGCCACCCTATTTGTTGCCAGGGCCGCTGCTGGTCTTTCAAACACTGGTCAGCGAGTGGGGAACGCTGTTCCCGTCTATGCTAATTACGCTCAAGATTACGCTGGTGGCGTTTATTGCTGCCGTGGTTTCGGGGCTGCTGATTTCAATTTTGTTTACGCAAAGCAAATGGATTGAGCGCAGCCTCTTTCCCTATGCAGTGATTTTGCAAACCACCCCGATTGTGGCGATCGCCCCGCTCATCATCCTATGGGTGCGGCAAGCTGTGCCTGGAGAAAGCTCTACATTTGTGTCGCTGGTAATTTGCGCTTGGCTAGTAGCATTTTTTCCGATCCTATCCAACACCACGCTGGGGCTAAATAGCGCTGACCACAACCTGATTAACCTGTTTCAGCTCTATCACGCCTCGCGCTGGCAAACCCTGCGCTACCTCAGGTTGCCCAGCGCCATGCCCTACTTCCTAGGCGGCCTACGGATTAGCGGCGGCCTCGCCCTAATCGGCGCAGTGGTGGCAGAATTTGTGGCCGGCACCGGTGGCACTAGTTCTGGTATTGCCTACCAAATCCTGATGTCTAGCTTTAATCTTCAGATTCCTCGGATGTTTGCCGCGCTGCTGATGACTACCGCTCTGGGGGTAGCCATTTTTGTAGCGCTGACCGTATTCTCAGATTTGATGTTGCGCAACTGGCACGAAAGCGCCGTCAAGCGAGAAAATTAGATTCATATCGCTACACAAATAGGTAGGTATAAAGAAGACTTCATACCTACCTGTATAGAGCATGGCAAAGCAGATGTTTGAGCGATCGACCGTAGAGCCACCCCAAATACATGGTTGAAACACGCCGTGTTCGGATGATTTGGGGTAACTACAGAGGTTCAGAAGCCAGACCTACGAGTCACTCAAACGAGGTGCTATAGCCGCGCCATACGCCTACCAAAACCCCTTGAATTTGCACCTCTGCGGCGATCGCTTCAATTGGGTCATATTTTGAGTTAGCTGGCTTGAGCGTAACTTTACTGCCTCGACGATGGAAATATTTCAGCGTATTGCCTGCGCCCTCAACCCGAGCCGCTACGATCGTGCCATTTTTGACCCGGTCTTGCTCTTGAACCGGACGCATGATGACAATGTCACCTTCTGCGATCATGGCTTCAATCATGCTGTCGCCCGTGACCCGCAGGGCATAATCTTGGGGTCTCAACTCCATACCGGAAATGTCAAGAAACTCGGCATCGTCGGTCACTGGCTCTAATGCGCCCCCGGCAAATACTTCACCTCGAATGGGAACCCCTTGGGCTAGGTTATGCAGCAAGCGCAGAGTTCTAGCCTTTCCCTTGGTCCAATCAATATATCCCTTCTCTTGAAGATGAGTTAATCGACTTTGAATGGGAGCTGGAGACCTTAAGCCCATTGCTTTCATCATCTGCCGAATGGAAGGGGAATGCTGATTCTCGCGAATGTAGTCTCCCAGCCAATTGTAGAGCTGTTGCTGAACTTCTGTTAAAGATTCCATAGGATACGTACAAGATTACCATGCCATACAAGAACATTTGTACCACCAAATCCGCTCTATGTCTAGTCTTTGGACTTAAAAGTTTTTGATCGGTGCGACTGGTTCGCGATTTCCTGTTGGCTCAATGCTAAAACGCGCTTAATTTGGATGGCGCATCTTTACTTTGCAAGCAGAGCATGACAACAGCATACCGCATTTTTTACTTTAGAGCACCTGTACTTGTCAAATATTGCAAATTTTTATTGCTTCAGGTTTGGGAGCCTGCCTTGAAGATTTCCTGCATCACTAGGAGTCAAAGACACAACATCCCTTTCAAAGGGTTACTGCAAACGCCCAAAAAATGACTTGCTCCTTGGGAGTGATAGGCGATACATAGGAAATTTTCAGATCCTAAGCTACGTTCCACCTCACTAGAGTCATCTTCATTCAAAAAATACTTAGTCAATAAAATTACGTAAATACCCTTAGTCAACGTCACCGATAAGTCAGTAGGGATTTTACTATGAGACAAGCAAGTATGCAGCGGTTTTCGATTGAATTGCCAGATCCGTATAAATGAACAGCATCAGGGTATAGCAGTCCCATTCATTAGTTTTGGTAGCCATGCTCAAATCACATGTTGTCTCCCCTT
>CASBQJ010000111.1 GCA_949127705.1 Synechococcales cyanobacterium PMM_0085 | reverse complement strand
ATGGGGATGAGGGATGAGGGATGAAGGGGGAAGGATGAAGGGGGAAGGATGAGGGATGTAGCTTGCTTCTGCGCAGCAGTGGGATGAGGGATGAGGGATGTAGCTTGATTCTGTGCGGCGGTAGGATATTACTGAATGTAGGCTACGGTGACGCCTGTGCCGCCATCGGATTGGTCGGCGGCTTCGAAGCGTTCGACTTGGGGATGCCGTTTGAGGAAGTCTTGGACGCCTTGTCGCAGTTTGCCGGTGCCGTGGCCGTGGATCACCCAAATCGGACCCGGTTGGGCGGCGGCGATCGCCCGTTCTAGTTCCACTTCGGCATCGGCAACGCGGCTGCCTCGGATGTCGAAGGTGGTTTTGGAGGTGCGAATGGCGGGAGCTTGGGCTATCGGTTCGGGTTCGGGTGTTGCCGCCCGCGCTCGTTCCCCGTCTGCGGTTCCCTGTTTGCCTGCCGATTTCTGTCCTTTGGCGGCAACGTCGGCTTTTTCTCCTTGCAGCGATTCCACATCGACTAAAGAAACACTCATTTTCATTAAGCCAAAGCGTACCGTCAGTTCGCCGTCTGCGGTTGGGTTGGTCAGCACTTCAGCGGTTTGACCCAGGCGGGGAATGCGGATGCGATCGCCGACCTGGGGACGAAATCCGGGCTTGGGTTTGGCGGGCTGTTTACGGGACGGGAGCTGACGTTCGGCGATCGCATTTAGGGTTTCGGTGGCCTGTTGGGCATCTTGGGCGGTGACGGGGCCTTGCTGGAGCTGGCGGATGACTCGGGCAATTTCTGTGCGGGCTTGGGCGATCGCCTGCTGGACGGCCTGTTCTTGCTGCTGTTGCAGATCCCGTTCGCGCTGTTGCAGCATGGTGGCCTTGCCCGACACCTCGCGATAGAGGCGTTCGGCTTGCTGCACCAGTTGTTCTGCGGTTTTGGCTTTGGCTTCTTGCTGCCGCCGCTGATCTTCTAAGCCCGCAATCACCTGGTTCACTGCTTCACTAGAACTGGCACCGACATGGGTTTGGGCTTCGTCTAAGATGTCTGGATCTAACCCCAACCGTCGGGCGATCGCCAGCGCATTCGAGCGACCCGGAATGCCCCACAGCAGCCGATAGGTGGGCGACATCGACACATCGTCAAATTCTACCGAGGCATTCTCGAATCGATCGTCTTGATATTTCAGCGCCTTGAGTTCGCCAAAGTGGGTGGTGGCCACGGTTAGCGCCGCATGGTCGGCCAAGTAGCGTAGTAGGGCGATCGCTAGGGCGCTGCCTTCGGAGGGGTCGGTTCCGGCTCCAACTTCGTCTAGCAAGACTAGAGAAGATAGTGGAGTCTCTAAACGCTGCCCCTCGTCTCCTGCCCCGTCACTCCTGCCCAACGCGGCCAAAATTCGACTAATTCGCCGAATATGGCCTGAAAATGTCGAAAGGCTTTGCTGCAAGGATTGTTCATCGCCAATATCCGCCAGAATTTGATCGAACCAGGGCATTTCTACGGGTTCGCGGGCGGGGACGAATAACCCGACTTTGGCCATCAGTGCGGCCAGTCCCAGGGTTTTGAGCGTGACGGTTTTGCCGCCAGTGTTGGGTCCGGTAATCGCTACGACCCGAATCCGGGGTTGAATCAGCAAGTCCACCGGGACAACGGGCGTGCCTTGCTCGTGCTGCTGTTGCCAGACCAGCAGCGGGTGGCGCAGCTGTCGCAGCACAATCGGGGCGGGCTTAGAGTCAGAATGCTCGTGGGTAGTGGGATTGGACGGTTGGCCAGGGGCAGCAAATTCGACAAAGCGCGGTGGGTTGCCCCCCAGCCAAAACGAATAGCGGGCGCGGGCGGCGGCCAGGTCTAGGGTGGTAGCGATCGCCAACAGTCGTTCCAGATCGGGTTTGACCTCCCCCACCTGTTCCGTCAACCTGCGCCGGACGGCTTCTTCTTCCACCTGCTCTTGCTTCAGCCATTGCCGCATTTGGTTTCCCAGTCCCACAATTGAGTGCGGTTCAATGTACAGAGTCAGGCCACTGGTGGAGGTGTCGTGGACGATGCCAGCAATAAGATCGCGATGGGACGATTTGACGGGGAGCACAAAGCGATCGCCCCGCTGGGTAATCAGCGATTCTTGCACCGCATTGCTGTGGCGCTGCAAAATATTTTGCAGCATTTGATAAATCCGATCGCGCTGTTGTTTGAGCTTGACTCGAATCTCGGCCAGCTTGAGGCTGGCGCGATCCATCACCTTGCCGCGCTCGTCAATGCAGCGGTGAATTTCTTGTTCTAGTTCGGGGTAGGTGCGCAGCTCGGCTACTAGCTGATTCAGCACAGTGAGCTGAGGCTGGGCATCAATGGTGCGGCGCAGATTGCGGGCACCCGAAAGCGTGGTGGCGATCGCTAGCAGCTCGTCTCCCATCAAAATCCCTTGCAACGCTGCCCGCTCAAGCGAGTCACCAATATCTTGAATGCCGTCAAAGCTGAGGCTGTTGGGCAGGGCATTCTCCAGTTGGTAAACCTCTTGGGTTTGAGCCAACAGCTTGAGGCTATCTGCCTGGAGTTGGGGAATGGGTAGCTGTCGAGCGGCGATCGCACCCAGCTTGGTTGCCGTAAAGGTCGCCAGGTGTTGGCACAGACGCGGCCACTCTAGTAGTTCTAAGGTTTCGGCTTGAATCAACGTGGTTAGGAATTGGCGATCAATCTTGTTTTAATTATCGGACACCTGCTTCAAAAATGCCGGGTTCTATCGGAATGCGATTGTAGAGCCGCAATTGTAGAGCCGCGATTGTAGAGCCGCGATCGCCAGCAGATTTTAGCTTTAATACAGCATTAATCGGCCTTAATACAACGATTAGAAGCTCTTAACGTCTCTATGGGAGTTTTTAGAAGGCTCCTATGACGTTTTAACCTTCCCGGTATCCCGGCAAATTCTATGGTTTTTCAACTGCAATTGCTTCACGCCTCCGATCTGGAAAGCGGTATCCCTGCCCTCGACGACGCGATCAACTTTTCCACAGTCGTCAATGCCCTGCGCGATGACTACGCCAATACGCTGATTCTTTCGTCTGGAGATAACTACATTCCAGGGCCGTTCTTCTCAGCCGGAAGCGATCGCACTCTGCGCAAAACCACCTCGACTGTTACTCCTGGCGACAACTACACCTTCCAAGAAGGGGTAGGCCGAGTGGATATTGAAGTGATGAACCAAATTGGGTTCCAAGCAGCAGCTTTTGGTAATCACGAATTTGACGTCGGCGAATCGACTGTGGTGTCGCTGATTCGCTCTGGCGGTGCCTACCGAGGGACGACCTGCCCCTACCTCAGCAGCAACCTCACCTTTACTGACCCCAACCCCGCCGATGACGGCACACCTGCCCAAGAATTTTTGCTGCAAGACTTGGTCGTTGCCGACGGCCAAGCTCCCCTCCCCAGAACCATAGCCAAAAGCACAGTCCTAACCGTGGGGGGTCAGCAAGTTGGGGTCGTGGGCGCTACCACCCCAACCCTAGCTAGCATTTCATCCCCTGGCCCTAATGTCACCGCTGACCCAGTTCCTTTTGCTGGCAATCCAACCTCTGCCCAGTTAGATGCGCTAGCAGCCGAAATTCAGACCAGTGTAGATGCCCTGACAACCGCTGGCATCAACAAAATCATCTTGCTGTCGCACATGCAGCAGATCTCAATTGAGCGGGAGTTGGCAAAGCGGTTGAGAAACGTAGATGTCATTATCGCCGGGGGGTCTAATACCCGCTTGGCCGATGCTAATGACCGTCTCAGCCCCGGTGATACTGCCGAACCCGGTGTGACGTACCCCATTGTCGAAACGTCTCCCACTGGGCCTGTTCTGGTTGTCAACACCGATGGCAACTGGAGTTACGTGGGTCGTGCAGTATTGGAATTCGATGACCTTGGTAATATCGACCTCTCTAAGCTCGATTCAACGGTGAATGGTGCCTACGCGACTGATGCCGCTAGCGTTGCCGCCCTGATTGCCACTAATCCGGGCTCTCCTGACCCAGAAGTGGTCGATCTTCTCACCAGGCTCAAGGCAATTGTCAATAGCAAAGATGCCACCATCTTTGGCAGATCAACGGTGTTCTTGAACGGCACCCGCAACGATGTTCGGACTCAAGAAACAAACTTGGGCAACCTGACAGCCGATGCCAACCTGTTTATCGGCAAGCAAGTTGATCCGAGTGTGGTAATTTCGCTCAAAAACGGTGGCGGTATTCGCGACAACATCGGAGCCATATCGGCGGCTAGTGGTGCAACTAATGCTGACGATGTCGAGAAACTTCCTACTCCCGCCAACCCAGCCGCCAATAAGCTAGAAGGCGATTTGTCTCAGCTCGATGTAGAAAACTCGCTGCGCTTCAACAACGGATTGAGCCTGCTGACCATCACGGCGTCCCAGCTTAAAGAAGTTTTAGAGCACGGTGTTTCTGGCGTTAGACCCGGAGCCACCCCCGGTGCATTTCCTCAAGTCGGCGGCATTTCATTTAGTTTTGATGCAACTCAAACATCCCAGCTATTGGCGACAGATGGTTCGGTCACCACGACGGGGAGCCGAATTCGCTCGCTCAGCATCACAGATGCCAGCGGCAACTTTAGCGACATTTTGGTGCAGAATGGTCAGGTCGTTGGCGATCCCACCCGGACATTCCGCCTCATTGCTCTCAACTTCTCGCTGGGTCTCACGCTCGATAGCAGCGGCGATGGCTATCCGTTCTTCCGATTCATTCGAGAAAACCCAACGTTGGCCAATCGGGTGGACTTGCAGGGTGAAACCACCATTGATCTAAACCGCAATGGCAGAATTGACGGCGCTGTAGCTATAGCTGCTGGAGCCGCAACCTTTGCTGTTGCGGGCAGTGAGCAAGATGCCTTCGCTGAATATTTGGCGGCAACTGGCGATTTTATGACGGCAGATGTGGGGCCAGCGCGCGATCGCCGAATTCAGAACTTGGCCGATCGGGAAGATAACGTATTTGGAGTAACCTTGCGGGGTACGGACAGGGCGAATCGGGTAAACGGTAAATTTGGCGGCGACCTAATTACCGGGTTGGGCGGTGCCGATACGCTCAACGGTAAGGGTGGCAATGATTTGTTAGACGGCGGCAATGGTAACGATTCGTTGAACGGTGCCGCTGGAGATGACACCTTCTTCAGTGGCGCTGGGTTCGATCGCGTTAAGGGCAATGCGGGTGCGGATGTGTTCGTTCTAGAGCGTGGGGCTGGCTATGACGAAATTGCCGATTACAAAGACGGCATCGACAAACTGGGTCTGAGCGAGATTCCATTCAAAAAGCTGAACTTTAGCGCCGACGGTCAGAACACGGTGATCAGTGTCGGTCGGGGCAATAATGCCGATGTGCTGGCGATCGCCCTCGGCGTCAGTCCCAGCGTGTTCACTCGCACCGACGGGGTGACCAGCTTCCAAACCGCAGAAACGTTTGCGTAATTTGACCGCCCAAGGTCACCCCTCCCCGTAGAGACGCGATGAATTTCGCGTCTCTACGGGGAACAACGGTTTATAGGCTGGCTAAGGCGGGTTCCTGCTGTGAACGAGACGGGCTAGCAGCCAGAGGTAGCCCGTAGACTTCCGCTGAATTATTTGGGCTTTCGATTAGCTTCACCTTGTGCAGCTTTGCGCCAATCTGGCGAATTGGAGCTTCGAGCAAATCGCGAATGTGTACGGCAATGTTTTCTGCTGTGGGAACGACTTGCTCAAAGTAAGGAATGTCTTTGTTTAAGAAAGTGTGGTCAAACGGTTCGACTACATACTGATCAACCGCTTGCTGGAATGCCACTAGGTCAGCAATCATCCCCGTGCGCGGGTCAATTTCGCCCTGAATCGTAACGTCCAAATGGTAGTTGTGGCCATGGCCGTTGACCCGCGCGCACTTGCCGTAGATTTCGGAATTTTGCTCTAGGGTGAGGCTGGGCAACGCTAAGCGGTGAGCGGCGCTGAAGTGAGTACTAATGGTGAGATAAGCGTCCATGTCGTGTCCTTGATAGTCGGCCCAAAGTTCGGGGTGTTCAAATAGCTGAATGTTGACCAATGGCAAATGGGGCGCAAGCCGATTCCAGATCACCCGCGCCATGTTTTCGGTGGTGGGCAGGGTGTGCTGAAACTCCTCCCAGGCATCATTGAGGTAAGAAAAATCGAGCTGGCTGGTAATTTCTCGCTTAATGACCTGTTTCACGTCCGACAGGTTTAGCACCATGCCGTACTGGTCTAGCTCACCCTCCATGGCCACAAACAGCACATAGTTGTGCCCATGGCCGGGGGAACGAGTACAAGGGCCAAAGCGTTTCACATTTTCTGACTCACTCAGTTCGTTCAGCCAGTAGCGATGGCTGGCAGAAAACTGGGCACGACGATTAATCACACACTTCATAGTCAATTCAAGGAGGCAGTATAAAGTTCTGTGAACTGCCCTCTCTCTAGAATAGATCGATTTTCTGCAAGATTCAGCCTCTGTTGCCCGTTGCTGCATGGCAACAGAGGCTGGTGGGGTTTATCCCGTCGTGCGCTTGACGTGATCCATAATTTGCTGTTTGCGTTCAACGGGGGCGGCAGCGGCAGGCGCAAGGTAGTTGCCGCGCGTGCGGGCAAGATGTTCCATGATCCGCTTTTTGCGATCGCTCATTTCTGCCATGGGACGTACATCTCACAAAAGTTAGCTCTGGTGTCATTGTCAGCCATCGCTACCTATTTTTGGGAAAAATAACCGCCAAAGGCAGACGACAGCAGACTGTGATCAAGCTGCTACCCACCTAACGATAAGATTGAGCCTAAACCTTCGGTCGGGTATCTATGAGCCAGATTTCTCCT
>CASBQJ010000110.1 GCA_949127705.1 Synechococcales cyanobacterium PMM_0085 | reverse complement strand
GCTATGCGGTCAGCCAGCTAGACCTCGAAACTGAGACTGGAGTGCGGGTCTATCGGGTTTCTAAAGCAGATACGCCAGATTACTACCTGAATCTGATTTCCACATTTGAACAAGGCACGGTTTATCTCATTTCCGAGCAGCGCATGACGGCGGCGGAAATTCGTCAAGCAGCGGCAGGGAAGGAGGAAGGATGAGGGCGTTGCTAAATAGGGAGAGGAGTTGTGCCATCCTGAACGTGAGCGAGACGCTCACACTCCTGGATAAAAGAAATGCGGGAATTTCTGTTTTTTGTTCGGTGAATTGGCTATTTCTGGTGTTTCACAATAGCGTAAACAGCTTTAAATAGAAGGAGTTGTATATTCATCCCCATGCTGATTTCTGCTGATACTCATATTCCGTTCCCGCGTCCGCTGGTTTATTCGACCTACCGGGACAAGTTGATCGAGTTGATTCCGTTTATGCCCAATATTCGGCAGATTACGATCCAGTCTCGCGAGGAGGGCGATCGCGCCATCACGTTCGTCAACGACTGGCACGGCGGCGGCGATATTCCGGCAGCAGCACGGGCGTTTTTGAACGAGTCTATGTTGTCTTGGACAGAGCGGGCAGTTTGGCAAGAAGACGCGTACACCACAGATTGGCGGATCGAAACCCATGCGTTTACGGCAGCGGTCAACTGTGCGGGTAAGAATCAGTTCTTGGAAGATGGCTCTGGCACGTTGATTCGCTGCCGGGGCGAGTTGACGATTGATGCGGCCAAGCTGAAGGATGTGCCTAGCTTTTTGGCGGGGATGGTGAGCGGGCTGGTAGAAGATTTTTTGAGTAAAAAAATTGGCCCTAACTTGG
The DNA here is from genome assembly GCA_949127705.1 of Synechococcales cyanobacterium PMM_0085. Lineage (GTDB taxonomy): Bacteria > Cyanobacteriota > Cyanobacteriia > Elainellales > Elainellaceae > CASBQJ01. The sequence continues at coordinate 5,722 of CASBQJ010000110.1, read as the reverse complement.
TGCAAATGGGCGATGGGGTACGGCACTATTTGGAGCAGCAAGCGCGGGAGGAGCGGCGGCTGCACAAGTCGATGTGAGCTGTAATGTGAGCTGCAATTTGAGCGGCATTTGAGCCGCAATGTGAGCTAGATGCCGTGGCTTTTGCCCACCACCCAGTGCCGCCGGAAAAAGCGAGACAGGCTGGATTCTTCTAGCGACAGGCAGATCGGGCGACCGTGGGGGCAGGTGCGCGGCTGGCGAGTGTGTTGCCATTGGTCTAGTAGCGCCTGCATCTCTGGCAGGGTGAGCGGGGTGCCGTTGCGGATGGCGGTACGGCAGGCGGTGGCGACTAGGGCGGCGTCTAAATTGCCGCCCAAACTCAGCTCCAGCAATGCATCGGCGCAGTCGTCTCGGGTAGCCAGCGGCTCTGGAGCGCTGCGCACCGCCCACAGGTTTTCCCCAAATGGTTCCACGTCTAAGCCTAATCGCTGGAGTTGTTCTACTTGGCTGAGCAGCAGTTGAGCGAGCAACATCGGCGGGTCTAGCGGCACTAGTTGCCAGCGATCGCACAGTTGCTCGTAGAGCACTCGCTCATGGGCAATGTGCTGCTCCACTAGCCACACGCCGCTCGGGTGTTCTGCCAAAATGTACATCGAATGGACTTGGGCGATCGCCCGCAGGCCGCTCCCTGCATGTACCAGATCTAGACTGGCCGCAGAATATTCATCTCCGTCCTCCGTCCCAGTTCCGTCCCTATTGCTACCCACTCCATAGACTCCCCCGGATTCTGCGGTCTTCAGCACCTGCCCCACGCGCTCCGAGTAGCTGGCATCTGAGAGGCTCAGCGGATTCAGCCGCAGGGTTTGGGCGATCGCGTGCTGCACCTGGTCTTGCCACAGCTCGCTGTGTTTAAGATAAATCTCTGCCTTGGCTGGGTGGCGGTTCCAGTCTACTTGGTCGGGGGGAAGATGCAGGTGCAAAAAGCAAACAGGATGGCGATCGCGTGGCAAGGTACGGCGAAATGCCCCAAAAATGGTTTGCTCCAGCTCGGGCAGTTTCACCACACGCCCGTTCACGGCCACTTTAATCCAATCGGGACGGTGACGATGGCAGCGATCGGGTAGGCCGAGCAGGAGGTATAAAGTTGGCGTGAGTGGGGCTAATTGCTGACCATTGTCTGCCCATGGCGGAGTCTCAATGGCTTGCCGCAGTTCTTGCAAATCGGTGGGCTGCACATCGCGCAGGAGCTGCGGCAAGATTTGTTGAGTCGATTCACCTGCCCAAATATTGAACCAATTACGATCTTTTGTAGCCGGGGCTGAACCCGGCTCGCCGTGCTGCACTTGCCAGGTGACCTGTGGGTGACAAAGGGCAAGGTGCTGAATCACGGTTTGAATCGCACGCAGCTGCTGAGCGGCAGTGGGTAAGCTGGCGCGGCGGGGCAACCAGTTGCCAAACAGGTTGGAAACGGTGACGACGGTACCAGGGGCGATCGCGGCCACGTCGATTTGCTCGGGTGCGCCCTGATGGTTATAGGTGATCCACCAGCCGTCGGCAGAATCGACCGAACGACTGCCAATTTCTAGGTCGGCCAGTTGAGCAATGCTATACAGCGCTTCACCGCGAAAGCCCAGGCTGTTGATCTGCCACAGGTCTTGCCGATTGCGGATTTTGCTAGTGCTGTGGGCGATCGCGGCCTGCTCCAAATCTGCCAGACTCATCCCCGCCCCGTTATCGGTCAGCCGCACTTGCCACTGCTCCGCCCAAACCGCCACAGTGATTCGGGTGGCACCCGCATCCAACGCATTCTCTGCCAGCTCCCGCACCACTGCCGCCAGAGAGTCGATTACTTCTCCAGCGGCCATCAGGTGGACAACGTCTTGCGGTAAAGTTTGAATCCTGGAAATCATTGGCTCAATTACATCCACCCCGTTGCGGCTGTGATCCGGGTTGCTTGCGCCCTTACAGCTCTTTGGCAAATCTAACCCAATTTCATCTGGGTTCGCAGAAGCATGCAATGATTTTGGGGCGTTGCTGATTAGAGGTATGAATTTCGTAGGGGCGGTTCGCGAACCGCCCCTACAGTAAGGTTAAATATTGGCGGTTCATACCTGCATTCAGCAACGCCATGATTTTGGTTGGTTTAAACCACCGCCCGCTCCAAGCATCACGAGGCAGCAGATGATTGACCTGACTGGAAAGACGATTTTGGTAACGGGCAGTTCTCAGGGCATTGGCGCAACAACGGCAAAAACGCTGAGTCAGGCCGGGGCGTTTGTGGTGTTGCACTATGGGCAAAGCGATCGCGAAGCCCAGTCCCTTGCCGCCGACATTGGCCGCGATCGCTGCCATTTGCTCTCGGTGGATTTGGCGCAACCCGGTGCGGGGAAGGATTTGTGGCAAGCGGCGATCGCCCAAGTGGGCAGCATCGACGTGCTGGTGAACAACGCGGCCACCATGCCCGCCGCCAGCGTCGAAGACGAGTGGGAGGTGTGGTCTACCGCATGGCAAACCACGCTGCAAGTAAATCTCATTGCCGTGGCAGACCTCTGCCGAGAAGCAATTTGCCACTTTCAAACGCGGCGTAACGGCACCACTGGCGGCACGATTATTAATATTGCCAGTCGGGCGGCATTTCGGGGTGACGGCGTGGAATTCATGCAGTATGCTGCGTCCAAAGGGGGCGTGATCGCGCTCACCCGCAGCATTGCCCGAGGGTTTGCCAACGACGGCATTTTGGCCTTTGCGATCGCCCCCGGATTTGTCCACACCGATCGGATTGCCGAGGTGATGCAGGAACGTGGAGCCGACTATGTCACCCGCGATATTCCCATGGGCGCACCTGCCCCGCCGCAAGATGTGGCCAATGCGATCGCCTTTCTAGCCTCAGGATTAGCGCCCCACATGACCGGTGCCACGCTCGATATCAACGGCGCATCGTATGTGCGCTAAGACTCGGCCTTCAGTAAGTTTTGAGTTTTGAATTGACCGTCTAACTCAAAACTCACTCAGCCGCCGCTGATTGCCAGCGACACCCGCGATCCACCCATATCACGCAGGTTTTTCAATACCTGGGTCACGTCTGCATAGGTCAACCCCCGGTCGGCCTTTAGCACTACCACGCCCTCAGGGTTGCTGATTAAAAATTCTTGCACTTGCTGAGTCAGCTGTTCAATCGCCAGCGGTTTGCTATCCACCACCGTCTGTTTTTGGGTATTGAGCACCACCACTAGAGTCTTGGGTGCCTCCGGTTTCTCCTGGGTGCCAGAATTTTTAGCATCGGGCAGAATCAAGTTCGGCACTATTTGCCCTGTGAGCGTCATGGACACAATGATGAAGAAGGTCAGAACTGTCATCAACACGTCCATCATGGGCACCAGGTTTACCTCCGGCATTTGGTTGCCCTGCTGTTTTTGAAAACGCATGGTAAAAGACTCGGGAAAGGTCACTGGTCAACCGCAATGGAGACGCGATCGCCGCCAACGGCCTTCATATCGGTCAACAATTGGATAACTTGCTCATAGGGCAGCTGCTGATCGGCTTGCAGCACCGCAGAGCCTTTGGGATTTGCTGTCAAATAAGCCTGCAACAGCGGTTTTAATTGGTCTAAACTCACAGGCTGATCCTTTACGACCATCTGTCCCTGAGCGTTTAGCACGATTACAAGTGGCTCTGGGGTATCTTCTGGAAGCGCAGCATTGTCCTTGCTGGGTAAATCAATGTCTACCCCTTGCTCAAGCGTCAACGTCATGGAGACGACGATGAAAAAGGTTAGCACCGTCATCAGCACATCCAACATCGGCACCAGATTTAGCTCTGGTGTTCTAGATTCATGCCGCTGGTGCTTAAATCGCATAGGCCATAAACTGGTGTGTCAAAACTGGTGTGCTACCCTTAGTCTCCCTTCCCCGCCAATAAATACGCAGCACTCTCATGGGCAGCAGCTTCATAACTAGTAGGCGTTTCATACTCTGGCGCAGTTGGCTCGTCCCAATATTGCCGATAAATCAGCTCTAGCTCCGTTCCCACCTCAGAAAAATAGTCGATTTGTTGCGATTGCAGCGTGACCAACGCTCGAAAGATTAACAGCGCGATGATCGCCACAATCATCCCAGCCGCTGTTGTAATGAGCGCCTCTCCAATGCCAGCAGCGGCCTGAGTCGTTTGCTCAGCCGTTCCACCGCCGCCAATATTGAGGTTGCTGAAGGTGGCAATAAGGCCAGTTACTGTTCCGAGTAGCCCCAGCAACGGTGCAACGGCAACGGTGGTTTCTAGTAGCTTGTCACCTTTGCGCATCTGGGTAAATTCTTTATCACCCGCCCCTTCCATCGCTAGGCGAAACGTTTCTGGCGTGGGCTGACGCAGCTTGAGCGGGGCTAACAGAAACCGACCAATGGGGATGTCTTGCGACATTTCTGCAATGTCCCTGGCTCGCTCTAAATCAAACTGGGCAGCCTCTAGGACATCATGAACCACGCGGTCTTCCTGGCTCAAAAACCGATACCAAAACCAAGTCCGCTCTAGGCCACAAGCTATGGTTGCAACGGAGAACCCTACTACCGGAATCATCACCGGGCCGCCCTTTACCACGAGATCAAAAAATGCAGCCATAAACCTCTGGGGAAGAAGAAATGTTAGGGCGATCAGAACCGTTGCATTAGTCTATACCTAGGCTAGAATAGCCGACTCACTGAAGCAGATTGGTTAAGAAAAGATAGTAAAACAGTTAAAAGACGATTAAAGCTGACAGTGAATAATCCCAATGGCTCCGCAATCATGCTGTTGGATGAGCCGCCGGGATGAAGTGCGATCGCCTACCAAGGTGATACGTGACAAATTGTGGAGCGTTACCCTTCCATTTCCACGCCTTCTAGCTGTTTGAGGGCAAAGGTGGCCGATTGTGAAACATGGGGATGGCTGTCTTTTTGCAGATATTTGAGGGCGGAAACGCTTTTAACGGTGGGCAGGTTGCCGAGGGCTTCGGCAAGGCGCTGCCGGACGAGCCAGTCTTCGGCTTGGGCAAAGCGGAGAATGGCATCTACAGCGTTGAGGTCGCGCAGTTCGCCTAACGCTGCGATCGCCGCCTGTTGAATCACGACTTCATCGTTATCTAACGCCTGCAACAAGGCATCGCGGGCGCGGATATCTTTCAAATTACCCAGTGAAACGGCAGCACTGAACCGCACCAGCCAGTCGGTGTCTTCATAGAAAGCGCGCAGCAGCGGTTCTACGGCTCGATTGTCGCCTAAGTAGCCCAAAGCCCCCGCCGCATCGGCTCGGATGCCATAGTCGGGATCATTTACCAAAATTTTGGCTAGCACGGGATAGCATTCGTCTGTTTGCTTAATTCCTAAGGCAAACACCGCCATCGATCGCACCTGAAGGCTTTCGTCATCTAATACTTGGAGGATCAGCGGCACCGCATCGCCCGATGGGATGTCTCGCAGCAGCGCCAGCGCTAACATCCGATCGCTCGACTTAGAACTCTGGAGCTGCTTAGCAAGATGCTCTAGGGTGGGCTGATTCATGCAGACTCCAAGTAGTTCATTAAACTTAACATTTAGCTTAACGTATTTAGCGGGGGTAGGGAGGTGGGTAGAATTGGGGCGGCAATTCTCATGTTCGCAGCCCTGGTGGCGCGCCTTATTCAATAAGGGGATTGAACGGCAGGCGCGTGTAAACCCCAGATGGATCGCTGAGAGTCGTTAGAATTTTCAAGTTACCCTGCACCTTTTCTAGCTCT
>CASBQJ010000109.1 GCA_949127705.1 Synechococcales cyanobacterium PMM_0085 | reverse complement strand
TATATAGATAGATGATAGATGTGATCAAATGATTTGATGAGATTGTTTTAGCTCACACATATATCATTCTAAGGTGCGCTACCGTATCAGTTAGATGGATTTGGGAGGTGGAAGCTGGGTATCCTAAGACAATATGTCTGCTGCTTGCAGTTCTTAAATTTTCTGACCGCGTCGGCCTCAAGGAACCCGGTGAGTGCAGCTAAGTCCATACACACAGAGGTTTGGTGCACTGCCTCCAACTATTAGCGAGTGATCAGAATGTTTAACGCTACTGAACTTCTAATTTCCGACTTTGTGAGCAAGCTGAAAGAAGGCTATCGGCGCACCTACGGCGGATTGAAATCTGACTATGAGGACATCATTGGTTGGATTGGGTCAATGGCACTAGAAAATATTGCCAACAGCGATGCGCTTTATCACAATGTGGAGCACACCATTTTGGTGACCCTAGTGGGGCAAGAAATCCTGCGAGGCAAGCACATCCGAGAGGGGGGCGTGTCGTGTGAAGATTGGCTGCACTTCATCATCTCGCTGGTGTGCCACGACATTGGCTATGTGAAGGGAGTTTGTCGGCTAGATACCGATGAGTATTATTCCACCGGGCAAGAAGGGGAGAAAATTAATTTGGTGCCGGGTTCGTCTGATGCAGGGCTGACGCCGTATCACGTCGATCGCGCTAAGTTGTTTATTGATGAGCGATTTGGCAGCAATAAGTTAATTGATGCAGAATTGGTCAAGCGCAACATTGAGCTAACCCGGTTTCCGGTTCCCCGCGATGACGACCACCAAGACACGACTAACTATCCCGGCTTAGTGCGGGCAGCAGACCTAATTGGCCAGCTTAGCGATCCCCGCTATCTCAAAAAGATTGGAGCGTTGTATTACGAATTTGAGGAAACTGGCGTCAACAAATCATTGGGCTACCGCCATCCCGGCGATTTAAGGAAGAATTACCCTAAGTTTTATTGGAATGGCGTGTATCCCTATGTCAAAGATGGATTGCACTACCTATCGCTGACCCAGCAAGGGCAACAGATTATTGCTAATCTCTATTCCAATGTGTTTGTGGTGGAACACGAACCCGATGAAGAGCAGCTCACTCCTTACAATTAGCGGCTATCAGTTGCCATTCACCTGCTATCAGCTGCCAGACATCAGCTACCACAACTCAGCCTCCATAACCTGAGTGCTATCCTTCGATTGGTGTCTCCGCGTCTTTGAGTTGCCTGGGTTTGGGCCAGATGTGTCGGCCGATGCGCCGACCGATGCGCAGGCCGATTGCCAATAGCCCCATCACCGTAATGATGGCGACACCGGGCAGCACGATCGCCAAAATCGACAGTAGCACTGCGCCTACTACTTCTAGAATTGCGATCGCAAAGTTGGCTAACCCTCCGGTGAAGGTGGTCGTGAGCAAGCGAGAGAACCCCGTTAGCCCTCGCATGGCTCCGGCGATGCCGCCCCCGGCCAAAATGGCGAGGCTCCACTGCAAAAATGGGTCAAGGTCGGTGGCAAAGGCGGCCGTTAGTACCGTTCCGGCTAGGATGGATGCCGGCAGCGCCACGACATCTAACGCTGCATCTAGCCAGGGAATGAAGTAGGCCAACACTTCAACGGCTACGGCTAATCCCAGCGTCTCTAGGGCAGGCAGGGAGTTGACCCATTGGATATCGGGAGATAGTGGGAAGTGCCCAAACAAGGCCGCCAGACTCAAGATAAAAAACGGCACCAGTAACCGCAAGCCCGCTGCTGCACTTAGCCCAATGCCGATACAGAGATCAATCAAGGTGTCTAGGCTCATGATGCTAATGGGCGATCGCCGCTGGGTTCATTGACGTTGTATCACACTTCATCAATCCTTTTCATCGAGCTTTTTCATCGACATGGATCTAATATTCCTCAAACAGCATGTCAAAGGTATGGGAGCTTTGACTGGGTGGCTTTACCTCTAACGATTGAGTGGGTGCGGTGACGGGGAGGCCGCGCAGGGTTTGGACGGCAGCTTCCATGTGGACAATTTGGGTTTCTAATATGGCAAGGCGATCGCTAATGTGTTGACGGCGGTCGTCCATGCTGACCAGTTCGCCCTGCAACCGTTTTTTCTCAACGACTAGCTTGTAGATGTCCAAAAAGGCGGCGGCTTCAGTTTGAGGCCGGGGCATGGTGCTCACTTTGGGACGATTGTCGATGCGGGTGGAAAGGCGACGCATACAAACGGGTGCTCCAAAAACGGGGATTATCTGCCTCAGTGTTCCCAGAGGATTTCTGGAATCATCGGGTGAGATGGGCGATCGCTACTGGCCAGGGAACGTCACGTTTTGTATGGTCGTGCTTTTAGTTACAGTTCTAGACGCAGACTAGACAAAAAAATGGAGTGCAGAGATTCATAGGCCGTCCGCGTGTTAATAACAGCATGAAACCTCGAATCATTGTCTGCGGCTTGGGTCGTACCGGATACAAGATTTTTTGTTTGCTGCAACAGCAGGGGGCGCTGGTCACAGGCGTTGAACAGCGATCGCGTCCTGATATCAATAGCGACAGTATTGTAGTGGGGGATTTGCGATCGCCAAAAACTTTGTTGGCAGCGGGGATCCAAGATGCCCATACGCTGGTGCTGGCGGCGGGCGACGATGCCCTAAATTTGGCTGTGCTGACTCAAGCGCGGGTGCTGAATCCCAAAATTCGGATTATTAACCGCTTATTTAATGCTAGTTTGGGCGATCGCCTCGACCATGTGCTGCCCGACCACGTCAGCATGAGTGTGGCGGCGCTGGCCGCACCCGTATTTGCATTTTCTGCCATGGGCAATCGCGCCATTGGCCAGGTGCGCTTATTTGAACAACTGTGGCCGATTCAGGAAGAAGTGGTAGACGAAGCCCATCCATGGCTGGGGCGCAAACTCAGCGATTTGTGGGACGACCGCAGCCGGATGTTGATCTACTACTTACCCGAAAACAGCCGGATGGATTTGATCTCGGCAGTGATGAATGATCAAGAGCTGCAATGGGGCGATCGCCTGATTATGGCCACCAAGCCCCAAGTGCACATCACCCATCGCACCCTGATTGAAACGGCGATGGGCTGGCTCAGCCATCTCCGGCAGTTTCAAGAGCATGTGCGCCCGACGGTAATTGTGATGCTGGTGCTGCTGTCTACCATTGTGGGAGCCGCATTGCTGTATACCGAAAATGTTCGGGCTGACTTTATCGATGCGCTCTATTTTTCGGTAGGGATGATTACAGGCGCAGGCGGCAATGAATCGGTTGTAGAGCGATCGCCCTCTAGCATCAAAATGTTCACGGTGGTGATGATGCTGTTGGGCACTGGCGTGATTGGGATTTGCTATGCGTTGCTGAATGACCTAGTGCTAGGGACGCGGTTGCAGCAGCTTTGGCAAGTCGCCCCCATTCCCCGACGCCATCATTATATTGTTTGCGGCTTGGGGGGGATGGGTATACAAACCGTGCGCCTGTTGCAAGCCAGCGGCGGTGAGATCGTCGTGATCGAAAAAAATCCGCAGAATCGGTTTTTGAATGCGCTGCGAGCGCTCAGAGTGCCGGTAATTATTGGAGATGCCAGCATTGCCTCCACGCTGCAAGACGCCCGCATCCAAACGGCCAGAACGCTGCTGTCGATGACAAGCGACGATGTGGCCAATTTGGAAATTGCGCTGACAGCTAAGGGACTAGCGCCACGACTGTCGATGATTGTGCGCAACCAAGATCCGCAGTTTGCCCCGTTGGCGCAGCAGGTGTTTGAGTTTGAAGCGGTACTCAGTCCGGTAGATCTGGCCGCTCCGTCGTTTGCGGCGGCGGCGTTGGGGGGGCGGATTTTGGGGAATGGGCTGGCAGGTGATAGTTTGTGGGTGGCGCTGGCCACGCTCATTACACCGAGCCATCCATTTTGCGGCAGGCAGGTGCAGCACGCGGCCATGGATGCCGATTTTGTGCCGCTATATCTGGAGCGAAAGCACCATACCATGCACGGCTGGAAGCTGCTAGAAATTGAGTTGCAGCCGGATGATGTGCTGTATTTGACGATGCCTGCTAATCAATTGGATCAACTATGGCGATCGAGTCCTAATCCGTTGGCGGTGCGGTTGGGGTCTTAGGCAACAGAGTTTTGAATTTTGAGTTTTGAGTTAAGCCATCAATTCAAAACTCAAAACTCAAAACTAATAAATCCCTCATTCCCGTCTGCGTCGCTGTCGCCGCCGAGTCAGGATGCTGACGACTTCACCGGGATTGGCACCGGGCATGGGGCGGCTCCAATCGTTGGGGTTGGCAAAGCCGCGTGCATACAGTTCGTGGATGGT
>CASBQJ010000108.1 GCA_949127705.1 Synechococcales cyanobacterium PMM_0085 | reverse complement strand
TCCTTGAAGGACGGGGTTTCTACCCAAATTTCTGATGAACTTGTAAACCTGACCCGTGTTGATCGCATCGACCAAATCTTCCACGTCGGTAAAACCCGTGAGGATAATCCGAATGGTGTCGGGAAATTGTGGCACCGTTTTGCTCAAGAACTCTGTGCCTTTCATTTCGGGCATCCGCTGGTCAGAAATGATCACAGCCACCTCGCCCTCGGCGGCTAGCACCTCTAGCGCGCTCGTCCCACTCTCTGCCCGCAGCACCTGAAAGTCGCGCCGAAACGTGCGATAAAGAAGATCCAAATTATCTGGCTCGTCGTCTACCACCAACATCTTTGGTTTCTGAGACCGCTCTAGGCTCATAAATTGGCGACCGACGCTATCTAGATCTGGAATCGCAATGTCCACGACTATATCTCCTTACGAAGCAACACGCTTGAATCTACAGTTTACCTATCGGGATTATGGACTTTGTTGGAGAGGTCTGGTAAGATTTTAGTTAAAGATCCAGGTTGTCAAATTTAAGGGTTGTTCATGAATTGCTATAGGGCTAGCCATGAGTCCAGCTTGAAATCTGAATGTGCCTCCCCCCGGCCGTTTGAGGAAAAGTCTGAGAGACTGCCTCTAGCGGAAGCATCGGGATTTTATTATTTTGCCTATGGCTCTTGCATGTGTCCGGTCGATTTGAAGCGATCGCTCGGCGAACCCACCCACCCCTATGTGATGGGTCACGCCACTCTACCCGGCTACCGCCTTGGATTTTTTCGGCGATCGCGGTTTCGCAACTGTGGCGTATTAGACGTGGTGCGCGATCGCCATGCTGCTGTAGAAGGGGTGCTGTACTACCTGCCTTGGCGGCTGAGTGCCCCCCTCGACCTGCGGGAAGATGGTTACCACCACGAAGCCGTTAGCGTGCAGCATCGAGGCCAAACCTACGCCAATGTCCGCACCTACACCGTCACAGAAAAAACCACAGGCGAACATGCCCCAAACGACTGGTATTCTGGCGTCGTGATGCGGGGAGCCGCCACCTGTGGATTGCCTGAGCAGTATTGCTGGAAACTGTTTCACCACATGTCACAGTTGCAAGTTGGCGAGCAGTTGAGCCGAGTAGCCAGATAACGCCAAGCAGCCGTAATGACTACTTTGTGCTGGTTTCTACTACTTTTTGATCCCTTTTTTAGCTGCCGCTTTTAGTTGCCGCCCTTCAGCGCCCGCGTAAAGTTCTGTCGGTAGGATGGGTTAATCATCAGCACCGGCCAAAGCACGGTCAACATCAACCGATTTTGGCTAAAGCTGGTGCGGTTAAACCCCGTCCAAAACTTCCACATCCCGCCTACGTAGGCTACCAACAACCCCAGCGTGAGTAAACTTCCCATTTTTCGTCCTTGCTTTGAACCCAATGCCGTCAACTTAACAGATGCGATCGCCCGCTAAACGCAGATCTCATCAGGCATAAATCACTTCAATTCTAGAGTACCTAAAGGTCTTGGCAGCAGGTAGACAAAAGATGAAACCGGTAGGGAAAACCGCCTTCTCGTTCCTGCTTAACAAAAAGAAATCTTGATTGCCGCTGATGCATCGTGGAATTTCTGTCAGAGTTGAAGATATGCCCAGCGCTGATCAACATTGGTCTCAGCCCCACACCATTCCCTGTCATTATTAACTTTTATCAACGATCAATTTGCCCAGAGGTGGCTCTATGCGTGCAGTCCTAATGGCGGGTGGTTCGGGCACACGGCTGCGGCCGCTAACCTGTGACCTGCCAAAACCAATGGTGCCAATTCTGAATCGACCGATTGCCGAGCACATTGTTAACCTGCTGCGACGGCATCACATTACCGAAATTATTGCGACGCTGCATTACTTGCCCGATGTCATGCGCGATTACTTTCAAGATGGCAGTGAGTTTGGCGTCCAAATTACCTACGCGGTCGAAGAAGACCAGCCGCTGGGCACGGCGGGCTGTGTCAAAAATGTGGAAGATCTGCTAGATGAAACATTTCTGGTGATCAGTGGCGACAGCATTACCGATATTGACTTGAGTGCCGCGATCGCATTTCATCACGCGAAAGGGTCAAAAGCGACGTTGATTCTGGCGCATGTACCCAACCCGGTCGATTTTGGCGTGGTGATTACCGATGAGCACGGGCGGATTCGACGGTTTTTGGAAAAGCCGTCTAGCAGTGAAATTTTCTCTGATACGGTCAACACCGGCACTTATATTTTGGAACCGGAGGTGTTGAATTATTTACCCGTTAATCAAGAGTCAGATTTTTCTAAAGACCTATTTCCGCTGCTGTTAGAAAAAGAGGTGCCCCTATACGGCTATGCCGCAGAGGGCTATTGGTGTGATGTGGGCCATCTGAATGCCTACCGGGAAGCGCAATATGCCGCGTTGCAGCGCCTAGTGAAGCTAGACGTGCAGTATAAGGAGCGATCGCCCAATATTTGGGTTGGCCAAAGTACCAGCATTGACTCGACAGCGCGAATCGAAGCCCCAGCGATGATTGGCAACAACTGCCGGATTGGCGCACGGGCGCAAATTGGCGCGGGCACGGTGCTGGGCGATAACGTCACAGTGGGAGCCGACGCAGATTTGAAGCGTCCGATTGTCTGGAATGGAGCCACAATTGGCGAAGAAGTGCATCTGAGAGCCTGTGTGGCCGCACGCGGCACCCGAATCGATCGGCGAGCGCATGTGTTAGAAGGGGCAATCGTGGGTTCGCTATCGATGGTGGGAGAAGAAGCCGTAGTCAACCCCGAGGTGCGGATTTGGCCCAGCAAGCGGATCGAACCCGGTGCCACGCTCAACATGAACCTGATTTGGGGACACGCCGCTCACCGCAACCTCTTTGGCCAGCGGGGCGTATCAGGACTGGCCAACGTAGACATTACCCCAGAGTTTGCGGTACGGCTAGGAGCGGCCTTTGGTTCTACCCTCAAAATCGGTTCTCAGGTGACTGTATCCCGCGATCAGCGCAATATTTCGCGGATGGTATCGCGATCGCTGATTGCCGGGTTGATGTCGGTGGGGGTGCATGTGCAAAACCTAGAAGCGACCGCTATTCCGGTGGCGCGAGTGGTGGCTCCCACCCGCAACGTCGTCGGCGGCATCCATGTCCGGGTACATCCAGAGCGCTCCGACCACATTTTGATTGAGTTTTATGACCAAAAAGGGATCAACTTATCTAAAGCGCGCGAGAAAAAAGTAGAAGGAGCCTATTTCAAAGAAGACTTTCGCCGCGCTCAGTTCCAAGAAATTGGCAACGTCATGCTGGTCAGCCACGCAATCGACATCTACTGCGACAGTTTCCAGCGCCATCTGAAGCTAGACGCCATCCGCAGCAGCAGTTCTAAAGTCGTAATTGACTACGCCTACGCCGTCTCAGGAGCCGTATTGCCACAGCTACTGGCCAAATTTGGCTGCGATGCGGTGGTGCTCAATGCCAGCTTGACCCAAACTGCCCCGACATTGGCAGACCGCGAAGCCCTACTCAGTCAGCTCGGGCATGTGGTAGAAGCGCTGAAGGCCAACTTTGGAGTTCAGGTTTCTGCGAACGGAGAGCAGCTAATTTTGGTAGACGAGTCGGGCAACGCCATTCGCGGGGAAGTGCTGACGGCCTTGATGATTCAAATGGTTTTAACCGAACACCCCCGAGGCACCGTGGTGGTTCCGGTCAATGCCTCCAGTGCCGCCGAACAAATCGCCCGTCGCCACGGCGGCCAGATCATTCGCACCAAGGCCAACCCAACGGCGCTAATGGAAGCCTGCCACACCAACCCCAATGTGGTATTGGGCGGCAGTGGCGACATGGGCTTCATTTTCCCAGAACTCCATCCCGGCTTTGATGCCATGTTTGGCATTGCCAAAATCATTGAAATGCTGACCTTGCGCGAACAAGACCTGGCCAGCAGCGCTCCCAAAACGCTAGGGCAAATCCGGATGGAATTACCCCGCATCTATCACAAAACCCAAACCGTGCGCTGCCCGCTGTCGGTAAAGGGCACTCTGATGCGGCAGTTAGTGGAAACCAACCCCGCTGAGTATGTGGAACTCGTAGACGGTGTAAAAATTCATAATGCTCAACACGATAGCTGGATTCTGGTCTTACCCGATGCAGGCGAACCGCTGGTGCACCTCTATGCCAACAGCCCCGACCGGGGTTGGGTAGATGAAACCCTGCGAGAATACCGCGCCTTTGTCCAAAATTTTGTGGACGAGGATCAACAAGGAGAGAATAATGCGCTGGACTATCAGATGGGTTAGCGAGATGGGTTAATCAAATAGGTTAGATTGAGAAGATTGTTTTGCTAACATAGAGTTAGCAAGATAATACAAATGTACTTCAGGGTAGATGCCCGCCCGGTAGAGCTAGGAGAGCCAAGATATGAATAGCTGCATCTTGATGGCGGAAATTGTGCAAGAGCCACAGCTTCGCTACACATCCGACAACCAAACGCCCGTGGCAGAGATGCTCGTCAAGATTCCGGGCATTCGCGATGACGACCCACCGGCCACCCTGAAAGTTGTTGGCTGGGGCAATTTGGCGCAAGAGATTCAGGCTCAGTTTCATGAAGGCGATCGCGTCATTGTGGAAGGTCGCCTGATGATGACGAATGTTGATCGGCCTGAAGGATTCAAGGAAAAGCGAGCCGAACTCACGGCTCAGCGGGTACACCGGATTGCCGCTGATGCTACTCTGACCACTGCTAGCGTCACCCCTGACAGCCCTAATGCTTCTGCTCCAGCCGCCGCCGCTGCGGTTTCGGCTCCTGCTGCTGTTAGCAAGCCCCCTGCTAGTAAGCCCCCCGCCAGCAAAACCAAGGCCGCTCCCGCAGAAACAACAGCCGCGCGGGTTCCAGCGGCTCCTGTCGAATCGGCAGATTATGACGACATTCCGTTTTAACTAATGGTGGGTTTGGGAGGCCGTAAGTTCCGCGCTCTATCTGTACCCGGATGAGCGTCGGGATACACGGACATCCCGCGTGAGTTGAGGGGTTCGATACCCCGAAAACGAACAGTTAAGTAACTTAGATGCTTTACTTAAACGCGCTATAT
>CASBQJ010000107.1 GCA_949127705.1 Synechococcales cyanobacterium PMM_0085 | reverse complement strand
GCCTTACTTGCAGCCTTAAATTATCACCACTAATCGTAATTAGACGTAGCTTTAAGGCTGTAATACTATCTAACAGTATCCAACGTATCATCATGCATAGATCTCTGGCTCCCTCATCGGCTATTTTGCAAAAAAAATCTGCTGTCTCACGCATTGAGAGCAGGCGGCGGGGGCATGGGTCTGGGCAGATATTATCTGGGCGGATATTATTTGCGGTGCCGTCTGTGCTGTTGGGTCTAATGCTGAGCTGCGGTCATGCTGTAGCGGCTCAAACGCCGGGATTAGCCATCGCTCAGGCATCACCTATTGCATCACCTGCCCCAGAAGAACTAACGCGATCGCTCGCTCGGTTTGATCAAGCGGCTAGCGATCGCAATCTACGAGCAGCGCTGCGGCTGTTTAGCCGCGATTTTCAGCATTCTGATGGGCTAACCTACGATACGCTGCGACAAGTGCTAACCCAATTTTGGCAACAGTATTCGACGCTTTCTTATCGAACGGCGTTGAATTCCTGGAGCCGCGATGGGGAGGCAATCGTGGCAGAAACGACAACAATCATTACAGGTGTGCAGCAGCTCAACGGTCGCAGCTTCTCGCTAAACGCGACCATCAGTTCTCGCCAGCGCTACGAGAATAACAAGATTGTGTCGCAAGACATCTTATCGGAGAGCAGCGAAGTGCGATCGGGCGAACATCCACCTACCGTTCAGGTGACGCTGCCTGCACAGGTGAGTATTGGGCAGGCGTTTGACTTCGACATGATCGTCCAAGAACCGCTGGGCGATCGATTATTGTTAGGAACAGCCGTCGAAGAATCGATTCAGGCGGCCAACTATCTCAATACTGCGCCGTTAAATTTAGAGCTGCTGACTGCTGGCGGTTTGTTCAAAATTGGCCGTGCTCCTGCTTTAGCAGATGACCGCTGGATTACGGGCGTTATCGTTCGAGAAGATGGAATGATTCAACTCACCCGTCGGCTTCGGGTTGTGAGTCAGTAAGCGCGTTCACCGTCACTGATTTGGACGCAGGCAGAGGAAAAGCCGCTAGTTTGTCAGCGATCCTTATCCACTGCATCAGAAAATCGCATTTTTCCTAGGCGCTGAAAGCGATAGAATTTGAGTGGTTTTGCAAGTCGCAGATCTAGTGCGTGATCCGTTTGAGTCATCTTTGCTGGTAGTTGTGTAAAAGCCTATGTCTGTACCTCTCGTTCTTCTGGCATACCTGGCTGTGGGCGGCGCGTATCTCGTTGTCCTCCCAGCGATTACTTTTTTCTACTTAAAACAGCGTTGGTATGTTGCCAGTTCAATTGAACGGGTCATGATGTACTTTTTAGTATTCTTGCTATTTCCTGGCTTGCTGTTGCTCAGCCCATTTTTAAACTTTCGACCTGAGAAGCGACCACTAGAAGGTTGACTGAATCGCTCAGATGCGGAGCCAGCAGAGGCTCAACCGAAATTCAAGGGTTGCTATGGCGAATTGGTTTCGCTATGGCAACCCTTGAATCGTAAAATCAAGAGTGAACATATACTGGGCAGGCCACTGACTCGCTTCAGTGAGTTGACTCGCTTCAGTGGTTTATAGACAAGCCTGATGAGGACTACATGCGCCGGATTGATGTCATTGGCATTGGTATCGGAATTTTTACAGCAGGTGGACTGGTTTATCTGGTCTTAAAGCAGGCTGGGCTAGAGGACGTGAATGCGGGAATTTGGACGCAAGCCGTTTTGATGGGCGGTTTGCTGGGTTGGCTGCTGACCTATGTAGGGCGGGCGCTCACTCAGACCATGACCTACAATCAGCAGTTGAAAGATTATGAAGATGCAGTGTTGCAAAAGCGATTAGACGACATGACTCCAGCAGAACTGGCAGCACTGCAAGCAGAACTGGAGCAAGACAAGTTGGCAGCACACGATGGCAAGAGGGACGACGGATGAATTCGGTTTCTAGCTGTATGAAGGCACTGCGCGATCGCGGCCAGTGTGCATTGATTCCGTTCATCACGGCGGGCGACCCGGATTTAGCAACGACTGAAAAAGCGCTTTATATTCTCGATCGCAACGGTGCAGATTTAATTGAGCTAGGCGTGCCCTACTCTGATCCCTTGGCAGACGGGCCAGTGATTCAAGCGGCGGCCACGCGGGCGTTGGCCAAAGGAACCAAGTTAGAACATGTGCTAGATCTGGTAAAACGGGTTAGCCCGGATCTGCGGGCACCAATTATTTTATTTACCTACTACAACCCCATTTTGAATCGGGGGATTGAGACCTTTCTGCACCAAATTGCGGAGGCAGGAGTTAAGGGTTTAGTCGTACCTGATCTGCCGCTCGAAGAAATGGAGGCACTGTTGCAGCCAGCGATCGCGGCGGGAATCGATGTCACGCTGCTGGTGGCTCCCACCACACCCAAAGCCCGAATTGCGGCGATCGCCTCCCAGTGTCAGGGGTTCATCTACCTGGTTAGCGTTACGGGTGTGACTGGGGTGCGCACTGAAGTGGGCAGTCGGGTGCAGGAGTTACTGATGGAGTTGCGCAGCGTCAGCGATAAACCGATCGGGGTCGGGTTTGGAATTTCTCAGCCCAGCCAAGCCCGCCAGATTATGGAGTGGGGGGCTGATGCCGTGATTGTGGGTAGTGCATTCGTTAAGCGCCTTGCGGAAGGAGAACCGCATCAGGGATTAGAGGCGGTAGAAACTTTCTGCCGCAGTTTGAGGGCGGCGCTCGTCGATTAACGCCTGTAGAATTTCTGTGTTGGTTGGAGGCATGGTAGGGGCATGGCAGCAAGGGCATGGCAGCAAGGGCATGGCAGTGCCATGCCCCTACAGAATGTGTCGCATCCTTGTATCAGAACAGCTCTTAGAGCCGTGCCAGTTGGGGCAAGGGTTCGACTGCGCTGGGAACTGAGCGACCGATGGCGGTGGCGATCGCCTTCACACTCTGCACCAGGGCAACCATGTCGTCTAGTGACAGTGCCTGACGGGCGTCGGAGACAGATTTTTCGGGTTCTGGGTGGCACTCGACAATAATGCCATCGGCTCCACAGGCCACAGCGGCACGAGCTAGGTCTGCCACCAGCTCTCGTTTTCCGGCGGCGTGGCTGGGGTCTACAATCACGGGCAGATGAGTAATCTGTTTGAGCGCCGACACCGCTCCCAAATCCAGCACATTGCGCGTATAGGTGTCGAAGCTGCGGATGCCGCGTTCGCACAAAATCACGTTGGGGTTGCCGTGGCTGAGAATATATTCCGCAGCCATGACAAATTCTTCGATGGTGGCAGCCAGTCCTCGCTTGAGTAACACAGGCTTGTTGGCTTGCCCTAGCGCCTTAAGCAGGTCAAAGTTTTGCATATTGCGGCTACCCACCTGCAACACATCGGCATAGGCGGCAATCTCTGC
>CASBQJ010000106.1 GCA_949127705.1 Synechococcales cyanobacterium PMM_0085 | reverse complement strand
CTACCCATGCGCTGCAACGCTCCTCGCGTGTTTAATCAACTGTTAAGCTGTGGAAACTGAGATGTTGAGAATTACTAAGTTTATTCTATCTTGCTCCCTGTGGCGATCGCCCGTCGCCCATCTCCGTTGCCATCATTACCCCACCCTCAATATTACAAGTCAAATTTGCAAATCATGGAAATATAAAGGCTGCCAATAATAATGTGCAGCCACCTGCTGGTTCACCACCTCTACCCCCTCTGCCTGCAAGCGCTGCATTTGCTGAGGGATATGTCGGCTGATCAGACTACTATCTGCCGCTAAGATCCGGTGAGTCGGGATATCTGCCGCTGCTTTTTTCAGAAATGTAGGAATGGTGCGGTAGTAGCTGTGGGTCAGCCCTAGTGCTAGCAGCAGTTCGGTGGTGCGTACTACTTTTCCGGGCGGAATGCGCGCCACAAACTCGGTGAAGCGATCGCCTGCCCGCTCCGACAGCACCGGAAACTGCTGCGGCAGCACTATGACGGCATCCCCCCGCCGCACGACGCCAGAGGCGATCACGATGCCCAACATGCCGCGTTTGCCCAGACTGCGTTTTACCAAACCGGGCTGCACCTGCTCTAAGTAAGCACATGGCTCACATAAAAACATCAGTCGGATCTGGGCAGTTTGCCCCAGTTGCAGCACCCGCCCCGAGCCCAGCCGCTCCACCGCTCCGTCTAGCACTCCATCGACCACAATATTTTCTTGCAAGTCACCTGGCGCTAGCCCCAGCTCTTGCAAATAGGGCGCGCTGGCGAGCAACACCTGCCGTGGACTTCCCGCCTGTGCATGCGCCTCTCCCGCTACCCCGTGCCCGCGCTGCACGTTCAGCGCCTCGACTGGCTTGACGATCTGATCGCCCACACCCTTGCAAAACAGTCCCACAATCTCCACACCAACATCCCAAAACTCTAGAGATACGATATCTCGGATAGGGGGAGTAGGGGCGACACGGGCGATCGCCCGGTTCGGCTCTAAATCCTGCCCTCAATCTCCTAGAATATAACTGCACTGATTAATCCAATTGCATTAATCTCATCGAAACCAAGGTTCCCTCATGGCGCTTAAACCCGGTGACCCCGCTCCAGACTTCAGTCTGCTTGATGGCGAAGGCAACACGGTCGCACTTTCTGGCTTGCGGGGCAAATGGGTTGTATTGTACTTTTACCCACGCGACAACACGCCCGGCTGCACGACGGAAGCCTGCGCGTTTCGTGATGTCCATGCCGACTACCAAGCGAGGAACGCCGTAGTGTTAGGGATTAGCCCCGACGATGCCAAGTCTCACACTAAATTTACGACTAAGTTTAATTTGCCATTTGCGCTGCTGACCGATGCCGATGGCAGTGTGGGCACGGCATATGAGAGCTATGGGTTGAAGAAGTTTATGGGCAAAGAATATATGGGTATCAGCCGCAACACCTTCCTGATTGACCCCAACGGTCAGCTAGCTGAGGTGTATTTGAAGGTGAAGCCAGACGGACATGCCGCCAAGGTTTTGGCAGATTTGGCGGTTTTAACGGCGTAAGTTTTGGCTTAAATTTGGAGAATTGGGGTTGCCATGTCAAATGGCCATGGAACTAACTAACCACCGAGGTGGTCAGTGCCCCAAATTAGTACTTTTTGGATTTGCGTTTCACTATGAACCAGCTATGGCAATATGTACAGGCTGCATTAGGGGTGATTTTCCGCCATCCCATTACCGGCACCAGCATCATTCCAGTTTTACCCGATGGCAAGATTGTGCTGATCCGACGGCGCGATAATGGCTGTTGGGGTTTACCCGGCGGCATTGTGAACTGGGGGGAGGATGTGGCCACCTCGGTTCAGCGTGAGCTAGAGGAAGAAACGGGCTTAGGGCTAGTTAAGCTACGCCGACTTGTGGGCGTCTATTCCGCGCCCGATCGCGACCCTCGGTTTCACTCCATTTGTTTGGTAGTGGAAGCAGAGGTGGGTGGAGAAATGATGATTCACGATACGACAGAAGTGCTGGATGTACAGGCATTTACGCCAACCGCAATTCCGCAGGCCGAGTTGTCGCACGACCATGGGCGGCAGTTGCAAGACTATTTTGCGGGGCTAACGACGCTGGCCTAGCCCATGCCTGGATTTAATCCATTCATCCATGCTGATTAAATTTGGGTGCATTCAACATGCGTTTACGCTGATTTCAGGAGCAACTATTTGTAGAGTTGGGCTAGTGCTTGTGAGCGACGTACCGATTCGTAATTCTCGGATTAAATTGTCGCAGGGACAATTGTTTTGGCGAGAGGTGGGGCAGGGAACAGCTCTGATCTTTTTGCATGATGCTTGGGCCGATGGCAGCCAGTGGTTGCCTGTAGTAGAGCAACTGACGCAGAGCTATCACTGTGTGATTCCTGATTTGATTGGGTTTGGCGAGTCGCAGCGGCCGCCATTGCATTATTCGATCGCCTTACAGGTTGAGTGTTTACAAGAACTCTGTGATGCGCTCAAACTGCAACGGCTGTATTTTGTGGCGACTGGGATTGGGGGTTGGGTGGCAGCTAGCTATGCATTGCAAGATCCTGAGCGGGTCAAAGGTCTGGTTTTGTTGGCACCGGAGGGCGTTGCCGTTGGACAACCGGGGCGCTGGCGTTGGGCAAAACGGCTCACCAGTCGGGTGCCGATCGCCCTTTGGCTGCTCCAGGCTATGCGCCCGATCGCTCACCTCTGGGATGGCCGCGCTCAGGTTGATGCCTTACTCACACTGCGGCAACAATGGCGGCGATCGCCCGCTGCCTGTCAGCTGTTGTTCAAACGGCGAGCCGCAGAAATTCGCGCCGAACTGCTGAGCGATCGCCTTCACTTGCTCAACCTGCCGCTGCTGGTGCTCCAGGGAGAGTGGGATGATTCGATCGCCGCCGACCTAAATCGGATCTATGGAGATGCTCCCAACGCCAAAACTCACTTCATCCCGGTTGGCCCAGACCCGTTAAAAACAGCGCCCGACAAAGTAGCCCTAGAGATTCGGGAATTTATTCCGTAGGGACATGGCACTGCCATGTCCAGATCCGTGCAAGGGCATGGCAGTGCCATGCCCCTACCATGTCCATATCCGTGCAAGGGCATGGCAGTGCCAATGCCCCTACCATGTCCAGATCCGTACAAGGGCATGGCAGTGCCATGCCCCTACCATGTCCAGATCCGTACAAGGGCATGGCAGTGCCATGCCCCTACGG
>CASBQJ010000105.1 GCA_949127705.1 Synechococcales cyanobacterium PMM_0085 | reverse complement strand
TTGGGCATGTCGCCAGCGGGCGCGCACCAGCCGAATTTCTTCGTAGTCAAATGCTTCTTCTAAATGGTCAAAAATGGCGCGCAGAGACGCCGACCCCACAGCTTCAATCGCCGCTTCAATGCTAGCTTGGCGCTCGGGGGGCACCAACGCATCCAAATCTACGGCTTGGCCGGCAAACAGCAGCTTTTCTAAATGGTCGTAGACCGTGTTGAGGGTGTAGCCCCGCTGTTCGGCAATGTCGGCGGGGGGGCAGCCCTGTTGATGCAGCTCTAGCGTATAGAAATGGGTGCGCGAAACGGAACGCGCTGCCGGAGCCGGAGGGCGCGGCGGGCGTTCGGGGGTGGCTGCACCTCGCAGCGGGATGTCGTGGGCTTCGCAGAATTGCCGAATGGCCGCGACAAAGCGATCGCCATACTGTTCGAGCTTGAAGCTGCCGACGCCAGATACCCGCGAAAATTCGTCGAGGGTCTGGGGCTGGCGCTCGGCCATTTGCCGCAAGCTGGTATCGGAGAAAATAATGTAGGGTGCCACAGACTGTTCGTTGGCGATCGCCTTGCGCAGCTCCCGCAGTTGCTTCATTAGCCGTTCCACTTCTAGCGCCGGACGGGCAGGAATCTCAGCGGCCTGGGTCTGCTGGGCGGGTAGCGCGATCGCCACCGTCCGTTCTTTGCGCAGCACCTCCCAACTGAGGGCGTTGAGCCTCAAAATCGAGTAGCCGTCGGTGGTTTCATCAACTAATCCTTGGTGCAGCAGCGATCGCCCCAACAGCCGCCACTGATCGGCACTGCGGTCTTTGCCAATGCCATAGGTCGAAAGCTGTTCATGCCCATGTTGCAACACTTTTTGATTGCGCGAACCCCGCAACACATCAATCGTGTGGGTAATGCCAAACCGCTCGCGGCAGCGCGCCACGCACGACAGAAACTTTTGCGCCTCAATCGTCCAATCTTCTAGCGGCTGCGGGTGCAGGCAGTTATCGCAATTGCCGCAGTTGCCCGGAAAACTCTCACCAAAATAGGCCAACTGAATCTTGCGGCGACAGTCTGTTCCTTCTGCATAGTCCACCACTTGGCGCAACTGCTGCCGCGCAATCCGCTGCTCATCTTCCAGCGCTTCGCCCGTCACTGGGTTAATTTTTTGGGCAATCAAATACTCCACTGTTCGCAGGTCACCATAGCCAAAAAACAGCGTACAGCTAGCGGCTTCACCATCGCGCCCCGCCCGCCCCGACTCCTGGTAATAGCTCTCCAAATTGCGCGGCAGGTCATAGTGCACCACAAATCGCACATCTGGCTTGTTAATCCCCATGCCAAACGCCACCGTCGCCACCATCACCCGCACATCATCTCGAATGAACCGGGTTTGGTTGTCGCTGCGCTCCACATCGCCCAACCCCGCATGGTAAGACAGCGCCTCCACCCCATCTTGGTTCAGCCGAAACGTGAGTTCATCTACCTTTTTGCGGCTGAGGCAGTAGACAATCCCCGAACCGGGGGTTTGCCGCATTAGCTGTAGCAGTTCGTCATACACCGTCCGCTGCTTGGGGCGCACGTCGTAATACAAATTCGGTCGGTTGAAGCTAGCGATATGAACAAACGGCTCATCTAGCGCCAGCTGCGCCAAAATATCGTCCTGCACCCGCTGCGTCGCCGTCGCCGTCAGCGCCATTACGGGCACATCGGCATAGCGCTGCCGCACCCGTCGCAGCTGCCGATATTCGGGGCGAAAATCGTGCCCCCATTCCGAAACACAGTGCGCCTCGTCGATGGCAAACGTGGCAATTCCCACCGTTGCCTGCACCCGATCTAAAAACGCCAGAAACGCTTCACCCGTCAGCCGTTCGGGAGCCACATACAGCAGTTTGGTTTTGCCCGCCAGCACCGCCGCTTCCCGCTCCCGTGCCTCATTCCCCCTCAAGGTGCTGTTGAGAAACGTTGCGCCTACCCCGTTGTCGTGCAGCGACTGCACCTGATCTTGCATCAGCGCAATCAGCGGCGATACCACGATCGTGACTCCCGGCTTGAGCAGCGCGGGCAGTTGGTAGCACAGCGATTTACCGCCCCCGGTTGGCATAATCACCAACAAATCTTGGTTGGCGATCGCCGCCTCCACAATCTCCCGTTGCCCCGGACGAAACGAATCGTAGCCGAAGTAGAATTTGAGGGCTTGCTCGGGGGTCTGAATTTGATCGGGGGTAGTAGATGAGGTGATCGATACAGAAGAGGTCATGATGTCAAACGCAACCGCAATGTCTGCGCAGTTAGTTCATCTACAGTACAGCAGAAAATTTACACAAGAAAGCCCAGTGCGAGCACCCCGCCGCACAGCAGCCCTCCTGAACCCACTAAACTGGACACACATAGACTGTTTGAAATAATGACGAATTTCCAACCCCAAGGCCCCGATACCGATAGCGGCACAGCTGAAACGCGATCGCGGCAGGCCAATGAGGCGGCGTCGCCCCGGCTTGATGCCCAAGCTCCCTCTAGGTTACCCGACCCCGATCGCAATCTACCAGTGCCGATCCAGAGTCATGTGATTAGCACCATCCTGACTCCGGCGCTGCGGCTGTGGCTGCGATCGCAAGCCGAACAGGTAGAAGACCTGTATTTGCTGATTGAAGGGGGCGATCGCCAATTGCTCACAGGGCTAGTGCCACGGGTCACCATCTCAGCCAAAAATGTGCTCTACAAGGGCCTGTACCTTAGCCGCATTACGCTAGTGGGACGTGGAATCAAGGTCAACTTTGGCCAAATTTTGCGCCGTAAACCGCTGCGGCTAGAGCGCACCATTCCCGTTCAAGCTGAAGTGCAGCTGACTCAAGAAGACCTCAACGACTCGCTGCAAAGTCCGCTGCTCTCTGTAGCTGTAATCGATTTCTTAGTCGATTTGCTGCGCGCCGGAGCTGCCCCAGACTTAGTAGATCCGTCTGGCAAAAAGGCGATCGTATTAGACAACCTGCGAGCCAAAATTGCCCCCGGCGTGCTAACCCTGCGCGCCGATTTGATCTCCGCCACCCAGGGAACGGCTACTCCGTTTGTGCTGCGTACGGGGCTACGCGCGGTCAATGGTCGGCAGCTACTGCTACAAAATCCGGAATGGCTGCCGACCCCGAATGCGAAACGCGGGCTGGCACTCCATGATTTAGATGAATTTCCGCTCGATTTGGGCAGCGATGTGGAAATTCAAGAACTGGTGCTGGGCGATCGCGTGCTGACCTGTCGGGGCAAAATTAATGTTGTGCCTGAAGAGTAGGGAGCAATGCGTGCTATCGCATAGGCTGTCGCGATCGCCCAGTTTCGCTTTACGGTCGTTGTCGCCGCCGGGT
>CASBQJ010000104.1 GCA_949127705.1 Synechococcales cyanobacterium PMM_0085 | reverse complement strand
TCGGATAAATTGTGGTGACGTAGAAGTCGTCGGGAGCCACACCATCTTGGATCACCAGTTCCAGCGGGTTATCGCAAACTTCCTGAGGTTGCGCCACCGCCCCCATGTCGATTAGCTGCGACATGATGCTTTCCATCACCGTGTGAGATGGAGCTGTCACCTTCACTTCTGCAAACGATGTACTCTGCCGCTGTTCACCCAGACGGAAATTCAATACCTGGAAGCTGCCGCCACCTTCCACAATTAAATCGAGGGCGCTGTTGATTAAGCCCGAATCGAGCAGGTGCCCTTCTAGCTGAATGGTGCGGCTTTCTACAGCAGCTACAGCATGGTGCAGTTCTTGAATCGGCTCTGTTACTCGCAGCGTCAGGCACTTGGCTGCACCGCCCGCCTTGATAAACTCCGATAGCGGCGTTTCGAGCACGACAAAATTGGCATCCATCAGCCGCTGCTTCAACGCCTCGCTGGTTTTGTTCATAATCACAATCCGATCAATATTGACCGTATTGCAGGCAAAATTGACGGCATCCGCTTCTTCGATCGCAATCCGCTTCGCAGCGGGCACGCGCATTTCAATTAGGCGGTTGGAGTAGGCATCGAAGGCGGGCGGATAGTAGAGCAGATAGCCATCGGTGAGAGGGCAAAAGCAGGTGTCGAGGTGATAGAACCGCTCGTCCATCAGGCGCAGCGATAGCACTTCAATGTCGAGCCACTTGGCTAGGTAGGGGTGCGAGTCGAGTTCGGAGCGGAAGCCGTAGCCTGCCCACAGCCAGCGCCCTTCGCGATCGAGCAGGGCATCGCCTGCCCCTTCAAAGGGCAAATCCTTTGGCAGTTCATAAACCGTGTGACCCTGCTGCTCAAACCAAGCTTTGAAGTAGGGTTCTTCGCCCTGGCGCTCTTTGTGGAAAAAGCGGCTGAGCACGACGGTGTTGCCCAGAATCAACCCAGCATTGGCCGTAAATACCATGTCGGGCACACCCTTTTGGGGCTGCACCAAATCTACTTGTGCCCGGTCTTTGATGAGATGAAACAAACCGTGCCATTGCTCAACGGCGCGATCGGGCGACGACTTATGGATATTTCCTTCCATCCAAGGATTAATTACATAATCCACATCGTAGTGATCGGGAGCACACATTAGAAAACGAATTGCAGCACTCATAAAGACCCTATAGCGGTAGTTGACATGGGAATCTGATTCCCTCCCTAACTTCAATATTAACGATAGGGACAGCCACTCATTCTAGTACGCTACCTGGCTCTACAAAGTTTAATGTTAAGGGGCAATGTTAAGGGCTGTGGACATTACACCGTTAGCATCAATGTTTGATTTAAGGAGCATAAATCGTTCCCGGTGAGGCCAGAAACAGGGTAGTTGCTATGACACATAAGTGCCTAAATTCCCTAGCCTCAGATGGATGCCAATGGCGATCGCTAGTAGAAGATGGTGCAAGTTTGGCTACCGGAGTGCGGGCATCTTGCCCGCGCAGGCTGGAAGCCTGCCCTACGAACGGTAGGCAGATTTACGCCTCAGACTACTAGCCTCACAGCTCACCGCAAGATTGTGATAGAGCGGCAAGAATTAGATAGCGTGCCATCGGTTGTTGATCTAGGCTGAGGGGATAGTGATTCAGTAGTGATTCAGCAGTGATTCAGAGGCTTGATGGCAATGCTTACCCACGTGCCTTTTGCATTGAAGCTGGTTTCGGCGCTGGGCTGCGGGCTGGTAGCTGGCATCTTCTTCGCCTTTTCTACATTCGTGATGCAGGCGCTAGCCCAACGTCCGCCTGCCGAGGGCATGGCAGCGATGCAGGCGATCAATATTACGGTGATTAATCCGTTATTTATGACCGCCTTTTTGGGAACAGCGGTGGCGTGCCTCTGGCTGGCGATCGCGTCCCTAGTCAAGTGGCAGCAGCCAGGCACTTCCTATCTGCTCATCGGCAGTTTGCTCTATTTGGTCGGCACAGTGATGGTCACTATCGTGTTTAATGTGCCGCTGAATCAAGCGCTGGCCAAGGCAGATCCAGACAGTGCTAGCGGTGCGATGCTGTGGGCTAATTACCTGAGCACCTGGACATTCTGGAATCATCTGCGGACAATAGCGGCGATCGCAGCAGCAGCTCTACTGACCCTGGCACTGTGCGATCGCGCTGGATAACATTGGGCTATGGGGCGATCGCGCCGTTCAAGCTCAATCGTTGCCGCAAATCGCAGCGTCTCCCGAGGCCATACCCGAGTCGGATCAAACCGCGCCCTTACCCAGCGTGGCACTCTCCAACGAAACACCTGCTGCCCAACGTTAACCTCGTCGATTGCGACGGCATGTTGGCGTTGGAGGCAGTATTGGGGTGAGTGGTGAAGATACAGGATGTATAGCTTCAGCCAGTCATCTTAGGACAAGGGGCTTAAGCCCCTTGTTGACTGACCTGCTAACCTGCGTCCTAACGTTTGTGGCGACGGCTATAATTGTGCGCGGGCTAGTGACTGGAGACATTGATTTTCCTCTATCACGTCGATTTACTGCAACCACTTCGGTCAATGTTGGATTTACCGACACAGCGAATGTGGGTGCGCAAATCGGTGTGATGTACGGATTCTAAGAAGTAATTGCTGACGAACGTCCGAATTGGGCAACATCCGAAGACAAAATTAGGCAGAAATTCTTGCGGTATGGTGACCCACTCAGCCGCATTGTGATCGAGCATCCCAGGATGATGCCTATGACCAATAGGTACACAAATCTCGCCAGAGTATAGTACAATTGTCCTACTGTGCGATCGCCTCTCCAGTTGCCTTGAGTTGACTTCTGGGCGATCGCCTGTAATCTCAAATTAAGCCCCTTTGCACATTGCCTGTTCTGGTAGCAGTTCGGCACACAGCCATAGGGGTTGCTCCAAAGACAGCGAGACGCGCGTATGGCAATTATTGCGTTAAAAGCTTGGTACCTGCGAGAATATGAACCTGCACGCGAGTTAGAACAGCGCCCGCATGATCTGCGGCTCAGTAAAAATAGCCTGTTGAAATCGGCATTGCGGGCAGATTTCTTAGAAGATAGCGCTGAAGTGAAGCAGTCAGAATGGTTCCAGCGCTACATGGAAGGGGAGCCTGTCGAGTTCTACATCGAAGGCAGCGGTGGCTATGTCATCTCTAATATTGATCTGATTAGCCACGAAATGTATTTCAGTAAGCAAGAGGTGATGGCGCATCTAGAACCCATCATTTTCCTGTCTTACCAAACCGAATTTGCCGAGTCTAGTAACCTGCTACGAGACGAACTTCAGGAGTTTTTAGCAAAGCTGAATCAGCGATCGCGTCTACCGATTGCCCTAGAAGAATCGCATCGCCTGACCGAAGGCCCTGCCCGCCTCAGCAGTACCCTCATGCGCAAAATCCGTAAGAGCCTGCTATTTATTGCCGATGGCACTCCGATCTTGCACCTCGACGGCACCCCATCTCAGCTGATCCCTAGCCCCAAGGTATGTGTCGAAATGGGCTACGCGCTCCAGTGCAAGCGGGCAGAACAAATTCTGCTGACTCAAATGGATCGCCCTGACCTGCCGGGTCAGTTTCCCTTCGACCTGCCCAGCGGCAGCCGCCTCCAGTTCCGCACCAAACCCGAATTACGCAAGCTATTGCCAGCCATGATCGAAACCCAACTGCAACGGTTTAACTTAATTTGACCCATTACCAGTTTCGTTTTGCTCAGGTTTCGGGGAATATTTATCTCATTGCCCCCAATCAGGGCTAATGTGATCAAGGTATTTAGGATAAATTACCCGTCATGCCCAGAACTCCGAGCGAATTTTCAGTCCATCTTTTGATGGAAGGCGGCCACCGAGAAGAAGTGCGCTTTTCCACCATTCAAGATTTTCAGAAATGGTATAGCGGCGAACTAGTTCCCAAAAGCGCTTCCAATGATTTTATTAGCGTTCCAATCAAAAATATCCAGGGAGAATATATGGTGGTGCGCCCCTCGCGCATTTTGGCGCTACGGGTAGAGCCAATTTTCTCGGGTAGTGTCGATCGGTATTAAGCGCTAGTTAGGAAGGCTCATTCGTATGTCTAAAATTCATCCTGCTTTTTTGGCGTCTGCCTGCTTGAGCTTGGCGATCGCCATGGGAGGCGTTGGATTACCTGCTGGGGCAAATGTGCCACTGCGGGTGGTTAACTCTGCGGCCTTGCAGTCGGCTGAATTTACAGCGCTGGGTCTAGACGAGCAGCTGTGGGGTGGCGGAGGCGATCGCTCCTCGCTGATTCAAGCGATCAACTATTCCCTGCGCTACTTAGATACTCCCACTGCCGCTGCCGCCTATCGCCAATATCCGGTGCGCAGCATTACCCGCGATCGCGTCCGGCGTAGTTTGATCCGGTTTCGCGATCTGCTGCAAACTACAGATT
>CASBQJ010000103.1 GCA_949127705.1 Synechococcales cyanobacterium PMM_0085 | reverse complement strand
ATGGGGTGAAACGATCACCGATCCGCAGCGGATTAAATTATTACATCAGCAAATTATTGCATCAGCCAACTCATCAGCCAACTATTGCATCAGTATTGTTAAAACAGGATTGTTAAAGCAGAATCTCACTCTCCACCACTAAACGCTGTCCATGAATCTTCTTCTTAGCAACGACGACGGCATCTTTTCCCTGGGCATGCGGACGTTGGCCAATACGCTGGCCGACGCAGGGCACCAGATTACGGTAGTCTGCCCCGACCGAGAGCGCTCGGCAACCGGGCATGGCCTCACTTTGCACAAGCCCATCCGCGCCGAGCTAGTCGAGACGATCTTTCATCCCGCTATCAAGGCGTGGGCGTGTTCTGGCACGCCCTCAGACTGCGTTAAGTTAGCCCTAGGTGCCCTGTTGGAGCAGCCCCCAGATATGGTGCTTTCTGGCATCAACCACGGCTCCAACCTCGGCACTGACGTGCTCTACTCTGGCACCGTTTCAGCCGCCATGGAAGGTGCAATCGAAGGGATTCCTAGCATAGCGTTCAGCCTCACGAGCTTTGCCGCCCAAGATTTTCAGCCTGCTGCCAACTTTGCCAAGACATTAGTGCAACAGGTTGGCAAAAATCCGCTGCCTGAAGCGGTCTTGCTCAATGTTAACGTTCCGGCTGTACCCCAAGAGGCGATCGCGGGCGTGATGATGACTCGCCAAGGTCTGCGCCGCTACATTGACCAGTTTGAACAGCGGACTGACCCACGCGGCAAAACCTACTACTGGCTAGCCGGAGAGCTGGTTCAAGATGTGCCTCAACCCAGTGTGGAGCTACTGGTAACGGCAGCTCAGGGCAGCCGCACGTTAGATAGCGCATGGCTCAACAGCCTGCCCACCGACGTTCAAGCGATTCGGGGCAACCATATTACAATTACGCCTTTGCAGTTTAATTTGACCTGTGCCTCAGGACTAGCCCACTTGCGCGACTGGCAGCTAGAGTTTTAACGCTGTTACCCGGAATTGGCGATAAACCTCGGAAAGATAATTTAAAGAGATTCTACAAAATGGAGATACTTTATATAAAATTTATATAATGAGCAGTCAGTCTAAGCAGTTCTAACGCACCAAGCCATGTCCCCCCACGGCTCGCTCTAGTTCGATCTATTAAGATTAAGATCTGCGGTGTTCTACACAATAGGCAACATACCCGTGATGGTCAGTCTGGTCTGGGCTAGACTAGACCTATTACATAGTGACCCACGTAGAGTTTACTGACGTACCTCAACTGCTTATAGAATAGCTAAAGTATTCACAGCTATCTACCACTAAGCCTATCTACCACTAAGCGTTGAGGTAATGCGTTCTGTTTCAGGGTTCAAACCAGTTGGCAGGTATCGATAGGTCTCACACAAAGAGACTCGGCGGAATCCGGTAGGAACACACATGTCTAGCGTGAAAAACCAGTTCGAGGTTCAGTTCTGGGGGGTGAGGGGAAGTATTGCCTGTCCTGGCGCAGAAACGGTGCGCTATGGAGGCAACACCTCTTGCGTGGAAATGCGAGTAGGAGGACAGAGACTGATTTTTGATGGGGGCACGGGGCTGAGGGTTTTAGGGCAGTCTCTGCTCAGGGAAACGCCAATCCAGGCCAACATGTTTTTTACCCACTCTCACTGGGATCACATTCAGGGCTTCCCATTTTTTGTCCCCGCCTTTATCAAAGGCAATCGCTTCAATATTTATGGAGCAGAAGCTCCCAATGGATCAACGATCGAGCAGCGCCTCAACGATCAAATGCTCCATCCCAATTTTCCGGTGCCGCTCCAGATTATGGGCGCAGAGATGAATTTCAAAACCCTAAAGATTGGAGAAGATGTGCACATTGGCGACGTGGTGGTCAACAATGCGCTGTTGAACCATCCGGGTGAAGCGGTGGGCTACCGGGTCAATTGGGACAGTCATGCTGTTGCCTACATTACCGATACCGAACATTTCCCCGATCGGCTGGATGACAATGTGATGGGTCTATGTCGTGATGCCGACGTCATGATTTACGATGCCACTTATACGAATGAAGAGTATTACTCTAAAAAATCTAGCAAGGTGGGCTGGGGACATTCAACCTGGCAAGAGGCTGTTAAGGTCGCTAAGGCGGCCAATGTAAAACGGTTAGTGATTTTTCATCATGATCCGCTGCACAACGACGACTTCATGGATCAGATCAAGGATGATACGGCCCAGCAGTTTCCTAACAGCTTAGTGGCCTGGGAAGGTTTAACGCTGGATTTGCTGACCCAGTCTCCCGTTGATGCGTCGGCTGTCAGCCCGCACACCAAAGTATCGGCTTAGCCGCTTGGTTAGGCTGTGCGGCGCTGACGATTGTATGTAAAAATGTAAAGCGTGTGGATTACCTCCTGTCTAGATACTGTTGAAACGCCAACAACCGTTGCCTTGGGGAACTTCGATGGAGTTCATTTGGGGCATCGACAGGTGATCCAGCCGACTTTGGAGTCCAAGGGTGGCAAGGCGATGGGTGCTACTGCACAGGCTGTCGTCACCGCTCGATTGGACTCGGAGCATCAGCTTGGATATGGCACGGTGCTCACGTTTCAGCCCCACCCGCAAGAATTTTTTACAGGTCAAACCCGCGAGCTATTAACGCCCCTTGATGAAAAAGTGCAGCACTTGGAGCGCTTGGGTGTAGAGCAGCTGGTATTGTTGCCGTTTAACCAAGAGTTGGCTGCGCTGACCCCTGAAGATTTTGTAGACAAGATTTTGGTGCGGGGGTTGAAGGTACGGGCGATTAGCGTGGGGCAAGATTTTTGTTTTGGTCGCAAGCGGCTAGGGACGTCTACCGACCTGCAGGCGATCGCCTCTCACTATGGCATTACGGTACATATTGTGCCGCTACAGACGCTAGAGGGCGATCGCATCAGCAGTTCTGCCATTCGACACGCCTTGCAGCAGGGTGACATCGCGCGAGCCAATCGGTTGCTGGGTAGACCCTATGCTCTAGTGGGTCGAGTTGAACCCGGTCAGCAGCTAGGGAGAACCATGGGCTTTCCGACGGCGAATGTGCAGGTGCCCGCCGAAAAGTTTTTGCCTCGCCTTGGGGTGTATGCCGTATGGGTGACGGGTGAGATCCTGGAAGGAAGCAGTGACGCCAGCGCTGGCCTGCCAGGTCGCGGCATTCCGGGCGTGATGAATATTGGCTATCGCCCGACCGTCGCCGGAACTCAGCGCACGGTAGAAGTGCACCTGTTGGATTGGTCTGGTGAACTCTATGGCCAGACCCTGACCGTTAGCCTGGAGGAGTTCTTGCGCCCCGAACAAAAGTTTGCCTCGCTGGACGAGCTGAAAGCCCAAATTCAGCGCGATGCCGACACCGCGCGATCGCACCTAGCCGCGCTCCCACTGGCCAGCACCTCTACCAACGCTAACCCGTGAACCCTTCTCCCTCCAAGCCGCTGCGGATTCTGTCGCTGTCTACCACTGTCGGCGCGCTCGGCACAGGGCTAGGAGGCGGGGTAGAGTTGACGCTGCACAATATTTCGCAGGCACTCCGGCAGCGGGGACATGCTGTGACCCTAGTGGCTCCGAGCGGGTCGCATCTGGGGGATTTGCCGATTGTGCAGATCCCTGGCCAGCTGCAAACGCTTGCCCAAACCCAAGGGCGGACTGACCCGGTGATGCTGCCGCCAGATGCCGTGCTGGCTAATATGTGGGCCTATGCCCGTGCCGTGCAGGAGGAGTATGATCTGTTGCTCAACTATGCCTACGACTGGCTGCCGCTCTACTTAACCCCTTTCTTTGGCCGCCCCATTGCCCACCTGATCAGCATGGGTTCGCTATCCGATGCGATGGATCAGATCATGCAGCAGGTGGGCACTCAGTTTCCAGGCACCCTTGGGGTGCACAGTCGCGCCCAGGCGGCGACCTTTGCCACTGCCGACGACTATCGGGTGTTGGGCAATGGATTAGACCTAGTGCTGTACGAGTTTTGCCCAGAGGCAACTGAGGGGCTGGGCTGGGTGGGTCGGATTGCTCCCGAAAAGGGGCTAGAGGATGCGATCGCCGCCGCTAGCCGAGCCAACCTGCCGCTCCAGATTTGGGGAGCGATGGCCAACCCCGGCTATTGGCAGCAGATCCAGCGCACCTATCCCAACGCGCGGGTTGAGTATCGAGGGTTTTTGCCAACCGCCCAACTTCAGCGCGAGTTGGGGCGCTGCAAAGGGCTATTGATGACCCCCAAATGGATCGAAGCCTTTGGCAACGTGGCGATCGAGGCGCTGGCCTGTGGGGTGCCGGTGATTGCGTACCAGCGGGGTGGCCCTGCCGAAATTGTACTGGATGGCAAAACCGGTTGGCTAGTGCAGCCCGATAGTGTAGAGGGATTGGTGGAGGCGATCGCCCGCCTAGACCAGATCGATCGCGCCGCCTGCCGTCAACAGGTTGAGGCCGACTATTCAATGGCGGCAATGGGCGATCGGGTAGAGCGCTGGTTAATGGATATTCTAGTTAATAGATATTCTGGTTAATAGACAGGTATATAGACACTAGCTATGGGCAAACGCAGAAAACGGCGGCATCAATGGGCGAATGAACTAGATGATCTGGTGCGCGGTGCCTGTGGCGGCTTCTTATTTGGCATTCCGTTGCTTTATACCATGGAGGTATGGTGGATTGGCTCGTTTGTCGAACCGGTCTGGATGTTGGGGGCGATCGCCAGCTCTTTCGTCGTCGTCTTCCTGATTAACCGCACCGCCGGGTTTCGTAAATCTGGCGGCATCCGGTTAGCAGATGCCGCCATGGAAACTGTGGAGGCGATCGCCATTGGCATCCTGTGTACCCTGCTACTGCTGATTCTGCTTCAGGAAATTACGCCGCAAGTGCCGCTAGATGAAGCCCTAGGCAAAGTCATTTTTGAAGCCATTCCCTTTACCCTGGGCGTGGCGCTGGCCAATCAGTTTTTGAGCGGGGGTGAGCCAGATGCTGCCCCAAAAGACAGTCAACCCGCGCAAAAATTAGGCCAACCCAACCCACCAGACGAGCTAAACGGCACTTTATCCGACATTGGGGGCACTCTACTGGGAGCCGCGATCGTGGCCTTTAGTATTGCCCCAACCGATGAAGTGGCCATGATTGCCTCGGCAGTTTCTGCTCCCTGGCTACTGGCCTTTATCGCCACCTCCCTGTTGATTTCTTATGCGGTGGTGTTTGAAGCAGATTTTGCCAACCAATCCAAGCGCCGCCAGCAACAAGGACTATTCCAACGACCGCTAAGCGAAACAATTATGTCCTATTTGGTATCGCTAGTCGCCGCTACGGTGATGCTATTGTTCTTTCATCGAGTTTTGTTGAGTGATCCGTGGCAACTGTGGCTCGCCTACGCAGTGGTGCTGGGCTTGCCTGCCACCGTCGGAGGAGCCGCAGGCCGGTTAGCAGTATGAGTAATTTGTCTTCAGAGTCTCCAGAGTCTTCAGAGTCTCCAGAATCTCCAGAATCTCCAGAATCTTCAGAATCTCCAGAATCTCCAGAGTCTCCAGAATCCCAGGCCGACTCAAACCCAGACACGCGCACTGCGGCTGAGTGGATCACCTTTGGCATGGCCTCTTGCCTATTGCTGACCTTGATCGGCTTGGTGATTGCTGCGTGGATCGATCCACGCCATCAGCAGCCTCCCCTAATTGAGACCGCTCAATCCGGTGT
>CASBQJ010000102.1 GCA_949127705.1 Synechococcales cyanobacterium PMM_0085 | reverse complement strand
GCACGTATCGCCCCCATCCTTACCAAAATTCGTAGGGACAACGGCCGTTGTCCCTACGAATTTTGGTAAGGATGGGGGCGATACGTGCTCTGCACAGGCAAGCCAACGCATATGGGTTCAAGAAAAGGTTCAGGAAAAATAGGTCTAATGGGTGATGTCACTGACAAAGCTTGACTATTCTCGGCATTCTTCATTAACTTGAACCAGAGATGAAGAAATCGGATCAAGCAAATGCGTATTTCACCCCGATTAAAAAATTTTTTGCTAGGGCTGTTACTGGTAGTAACAATCTACCTGGGAATGGCGCTGCTATTGAAAGCGATCGGGTTAGAAAATGCTCACAAATTGGTTCAGCAAGCGGGCATTTTTGCACCCGTTTTATTTACAGCGTTGTGTGCTGCAAGTTTAATTATTGCGCCCCTTAGCGGCAGTTCTTTGTATGTATTAGGCGGAGTTTTATTTGGCAAAGAGGCTGGCTTTTGGCTGAGCTATGGTGCGTCTGTGTTGGGATGCAGCATCAATTTTTGGATCTCGCGGCAGCTAGGACGACAAACTGTCACTCGGTTTGTGGGCAAAAAAAATTTAGATGAACTAGATAAATTTATTGGGAAGCTCAAAAGCCACCACAGCATTCTTTATATTGCATTGATCATGCCTTTAGCGCAAGATATTGTGAGCTATGCGGTGGGGTTGACGACCATTAAGTACAGACATTTTTTGATCGCGTTGCTGCCCACTGCCGCGCTGATTGTTGCTGCCTATATTTATCTGGGCACTAGTATATTAGAAACCCTGATTCAGTAATCCCAATTTGCCTCGCTTCTACGGGCAGCAGGCAGCAGGCAGTAAACTGAGGACTATTGTTGCTAATCAGATTTGATGGCAGATAGCTCTACAGTCCCATCTCTGCTAATTACCGCAGGCTTTCAGGCTTTATCGGAGCCGCTGCGCCTGAAAATATTGCAATTGCTGCGATCGCAAGAACTCTGTGTGTGCGATTTGTGCGATCTGCTGCACACGCCGCAGTCCAAACTATCGTTCCACCTGAAGGTGCTAAAAGATGCAGAACTGGTGCAGGCGCGCCAAGCGGGGCGCTGGATGTATTACAGCGTCAATGGGTCGCAGATAATAGCGCTAGAACAATATCTGGCACACTATCGCAGCGTCAGCCAACCATCGCCTGCGCGGGTCTGCGAAGATTAGGACAAGGGATCTAAATCTAGGTGAATATTGGCGACAACATCGTCGCGATCGCCTTCTAGGATTTCCCGAATCTCAAACCCGTGTTTTTGATACCACTGGAGCAGCCTAGGGTTATTTTGCACATCTTGCTCAAACACATTGCCATAGAGCTGCTGGGCGTTTTTAGTGCGGGCATGGTGGATCAACGACTTGAGTAAGGCAGATCCTAGACCCCGACGGCGATAGTTAATCGGTTTGGGTTGGCCACCCGGCAATGTAGAAATCAAGGCGCTAAAGTCGTCTGTGGGTGGTGGAATCACAGCGTTGGCGATCGCAATATCGCCTAACAGCAGCGTCTGAGCCGATTCCCAGACGCATTTGGCTTCGCCTACCAATAGCTGATGATGATGCAGTTTGAGAAAAATATGAGAGTCTGTTTCTAAGATAGAGAGCTGGTAGGGGCGACCGTCCTTATCGAAGAGTTGCTGAGGCATCCGAGGGGGGTGTAAGCGTTAGACCCCTAGTGTATCCCGGCGCGTGCCGCAGAACGGTTAATCGTAGTTGTGAATGCCATTAGATAACGTCATCCGTTAGCGTCCTTGCAGAGACGCAACGGATGTGCGTCCTACTCCCAACCCTGGCAAATCTGTTGGCACTAGGCAGCCGTCTTGCATCGTCGCACCCGTGAAGGGATCGTCTAGCAAATTGAGGTGGCTATCTAAATCTATATGGTGGGCAAACGGAGCTAGGTGGGCAGCGGCAGTGTTGGCTAGGGTGCTATCCGAATAGCAGCCAAACATAAGTTGCAGCCCGTGCGCCTGAGCCGTATGCACCATCCGCAGTGCTTCGCTGAGTCCGCCCGATTTCATCAGCTTAATGTTGATGCCATGAGCTCGATCGGCTAGGGCAGGAATGTCAAAACTATTGAAGCAGCTTTCATCTACAAAAATCGGCAGCGGCGACTCCCGATACAGTGGCAGCAGGTCTTGCTCGTGGCCGGGAGCCAGCGGTTGTTCGAGGTAGGTAACGCCGCGATCGCCTAACCAGTGACTCATGGCGATCGCCCCGGCCAAATCCCAGCCGCCATTGGCGTCTACGCTCACCTTTGCCCCATCGGGTACGTCTTTTAAAACAGCGCTACACATGGCCTGGTCTGCGTCTAGCCCCTCTGGGCTACCAAGCTTAATTTTGACAGCACGCACTCTGGTAAATTCAATCCAACCGCGCAGCCGCTGCTGGGCAGCATCTGGGGTGTTGATGCCAATCGTCACCGATGTTGGCACAATGCGGCGACGATCTAGCCCCCAAAGTTGCCAGAGCGGTAGGTCTAATCGCTTTCCCAGCCAATCGTGCAGGGCCAAGTCGAGAGCCGTACGGGCGGCAGAGGGCAGCTTTAGATCGGCCATAATCATGTCAATCTGCTGGCGATCGTAGGGCGTGAGGTCTATTAATTTGGGAGCCAAATATTCCAGGGCTTGGGCGATCGCCGCTGTTGTTTGCGGGGTTCTGCCAGCTTCAAACGGTGACGCTTCCCCCCAGCCTGCAATCCCGTCGTGTTCCAAGGTTAACCAGACATTTGTACTTTGGGTGGTGGTGCCGCGACTAATCGTGAGCGGAACTCGCTTGTTAACGGTGAATGTCTGAACCCGAATCTGCATAGCTGGTTGAACGCCTATAAAGGTGGGATATGGAATTTTTGGTAGGGGCGGTTCGCGAACCGCCCCTACGGGAACCGCCCCTACGGGAACCGCCCCTACGGGAACCGTCCCTACGGGAACCGTCCCTACGAGAGGTGCTCGTCGATCTGCACGTGTTTAGCGGTGCAGGCGATCGCGTCCGCCCGGATTCAACCCAGGATTCAACCCCAGATTCAACGATTTACCGTTCAACGCTTCGACAATGCTACGAACAGCGGCTACCATGGCCACTTCACTGTTGAGTTGGTTGATGGCAGAACCCACGCCAATCCCAGCGGCCCCAGCGGCGATCGCCAGCGGCGCGGTGACACTTGACAACCCCGAGGCACACAGCACAGGTACCTGCACCGCCCGAGAGATTTCGTAAGCGGCGGCTAAGGTAGGCGCTGCTTTTTCCATCAGACCCAGCACACCGGCATGGCTAGGGGCGCTGCTGGTACCGCCTTCGGTTTGAATCATATCGGCTCCGGCACTGACCAATAGTTCAGCCAATTGCACCTGCTGATCTAAGGGCAAAATGTGGGGCACCGTGACAGACAGCGTCACATGGGGCAAGAGCGATCGCGTCTGGCGGGTCAACTCTAGCACTTCAGCGGCTTCAAACCGTCGCCCTTGAGCATAAAACGCATCAAAATTGCCAATCTCAATCAGGTCGGCACCCGCTGCTACACAGGGGACAAACGCCTCTGCCTCCACTGCCGACACACAAATGGGCAATTGGGTTAGCGATCGCACCTGTTGCACTAGCTCTGGCTGTGCCGCAATATCCACAAACGTGGCACCGCCTCGATCGGCAGCTCGGACAATGGCACAAACGCGATCGCGATCAAAATTGGTTAAGCCACTGATCACCTTCAGCGCCGTTTGGTGGTCAAAGGCAGTTTGTAGGGTGGGATGAATCGTCATAAAATTTCTCAATCTCGGCAGACAGTACGGATTATTGTGCCACAGGCAGCGGTAAGCGTGTGGCCTGACTTGTCCCCCAGGCTCAATATATCGGGCGCGCACCCCCGGAAAGTTGGGTTCAAACCGGGAAGTATATAGATAACACCTCCTTAACCCATTTCTGAAACACTATCTGAAACACTATGCGAGTTTTGATCAAGCTTTTGGGGCTAGCTCTGGTGATTGCCGGAATTTATTTTCTAGGCAAAAACATTTTTTTTACGACTCAATCGTCTTATTTCTGGTGGAGCAATTTACCCGCTACGGGTTCGGTGGTGGCTCTCATTGCGGGGTCATTTACCCTATTGTTTGGCAGCCGTAGTTCAAGAGATATGGGCTGGATTTTGGTGGGCTTGGGCATTGTGCTGGTGTTTTTGAGTGGCGGTGTGATGCTGCGCCCTACCAGTCTATGGAATTTTTTCCTGGCGTTCATGTCGTTGGTCGGTGGCTATAAACTGTTAACGACGGGACGAATCGATTTCTAACCCGCTGCGGCCTCTCCCTCTGTATCTGACTCCCTTTCCCCATGAAGCGTTTCCTTTCGATTCTGGTCAGTCTCACAATTCTGCTGTTGATTTACTGGAAGATCGACTTTGTGGGGCTGGTGCAGGTGTTGGTCAACTGCGATCGCCTCTGGATGGCCATTAGTTTGGGGATGGTGATCCCGTTGACGATGTTTACCGCTTGGCGGTTGCAGATGTTGATGCCCTCATCTGCAATCAAGTCACAGACAGTCGATACAAGTACGACCGACACAAATACAATCGATCCAAATACAACCAATACAGCTCAATGCCATCTAGGTTTTTTAGAAGCAAATCGGTTGATTTTAGCCGCCAGCAGCCTCAACATGGTACTGCCGTCGAAGATGGGTGACATTGCTAAGGCGTACTTTATGCGCGATCGCGGCCATCTAACGGGTTCTTTAGCGCTGTCGCTAGTGGTATTTGAGAAATCTTGCGACATGCTGTCGCTGCTGCTGTGGTGTGTCTTTGGGCTGCTGCTTTATCCCCAAAAAGATTGGTTGTTTTGGGTGATGACAGTCAGTGTGTTGACGGGTTTGTTGCTGGGTCTACTGTTGCTTGGCTCAGTGCAGTTTGCTCAGTTTTTCTTTCGGCTAGCCGCATCCATTGCCCCGCGATCATTGGCTCAGAAAATCGTCACCCTCAGCCATTCTTGGGGCGAAATGCATGATTATTTTTGGCGCGATCGCACGCAGTTAGCAAAAATTACTGGAATGTCAGTGTTTATCTGGTTTTTACACCTGCTGCAAATTTGGTTTTTTATTCTAGCTCTCAACGCCTGGGCACCGTTTTTGGCCAGTCTGGCACTATCGCCGCTGGCAATTTTGGCCGGGTTGTTGCCCCTGACGTTTGCTGGAGTAGGCACCCGAGATGCCGCCCTCATTGCGTTTTACCAGCCCTATTTTGCCGCCCCTACGGCAGCAGCCTTGGGGGTGCTGTGTACTTCGCGCTACGTCATTCCAGCGATCGCCGGACTGCCATTCCTAGAAAAATACCTCACCCTCACCCGCCCAAAAGGATAAATCATCAAGTTACGCCATTGACGATAGAATACCGACTCTGATTGAATGCCATCGGCTCTGGCGACGTTCATCACCCCTCCGCCATTAGCTGCAACAGCGCGGCAGTGGAAACTTTGCCACTGATCTCAGCCCCTTCTAGTAGGCTGTCGGCCAGATCGCGTTTTTGTTGGTGTAGTTCAACAATTTTTTCTTCGATCGTATTTTTTGCCACCAGGCGATAGATGGTCACGGGGCGCTGTTGGCCAATCCGGTGGGCGCGATCGCTGGCTTGGTCTTCGACGGCGGGGTTCCACCACGGGTCCATATGAATTACATAGTCGGCGGCGGTCAGATTTAGCCCGGTGCCACCAGCCTTGAGGCTAATCAAAAATACATCTCCTTGGCCCGATTGAAAGGCTTTAACTCGTTTTTGGCGCTCGGCGGCGGGGGTGCTGCCATCTAGATATTGGTAGGTAATTTTTTGTTTGTCTAGATAATCTCGAATGAGGCGAAGGTGATCGACAAACTGGCTGAAGACCAATGCTTTATGCTTGTTTTCGAGGAGTTCGGTGACGACTTCCCCAAACAGGTTGAGTTTAGAGCTGGGTAGGGCAATCTCTGGTCTCACCAGCTGGGTGTTGCAGCAGGCGCGCCGCAGCCGCATAATTTCTGCTAGCACCTGCAAATGCTTGGCTCCGGCGGTGGCGTCGCTTTCCGACAGTTTAGCCAGAGCCTCTCGCCGCAGGGCTTCATAAAATGCCAGCTCTTCTTGGCTCAAATCCACTTGCAGCAAAATTTCGGTACGCGACGGCAGTTCTTGCAACACCTGGTTTTTGGTACGACGCAGCAAAAAAGGCTGAATCAGTTTTTTCAATTGGTGGCGGGCTGATTGCTCGCCATAGCGCTCGATCGGGTTGGCAAAGCGTTGATTGAAGCTTTCCAGCGATCCCAGCAGCCCCGGATTGATGAAGCGGAACAGGTTCCACAGTTCGCCCAAGTGGTTTTCGATGGGGGTGCCGGTGGTCAAAAGTTTGAATCCACCTTGCAGGTTCATGGCGGCTTGCGATCGCTTCGTCGCAAAGTTTTTGATCGACTGGGCTTCATCTAATACAATGGTTTGCCATTGCACCTGTGCCAGCATCTCGGCCATTTCCTCCTGCTGCAACAGCCCGTAGGTGCAAACCACTAGGTCAAACGGCTGCAACTCGTCTAGCACTTTCTGGCGATTGCCGCTGCCAAACTGAATCGGATTCAGCGTCGGGGCAAATTTCTGGGCTTCGCTAATCCAGTTGGTCCCCACCGAGGTCGGTGCAACAATCAGGGTGGCACCCTC
>CASBQJ010000101.1 GCA_949127705.1 Synechococcales cyanobacterium PMM_0085 | reverse complement strand
TACGAAGAGGTCAGAGGCCGACCGCTGTATACCTTGGCAGAAACCGCAGGGCTTGAACCCGCTAATGATATTGGGCGTGGCCGATCTGGGTAAGTGCGATGAAATCACGGCCATGACCAAGATTGGAGGAGCGATCGCTGGTAAAGTGATTTACTGAAGCAGCTTCAGCCAACTCCTAAAAGGCTTCCTGCTGCTTGTCTTCGTCTTCAACTCCGCTGTCTCAACTCCCCTGTCTCAACTGCGCTGTGTCTATGCCTAAAATTGTTACCGTCACGGTGCCCGGAACCACGTCAAATATTGGCCCTGGGTTCGATTGCTTAGGAGCCGCGTTAACCCTGCGCAATCGGTTTCGGTTTTCTACTACAGACGGAGATGCACAGACTGTCCAGATTGAGGTAACGGGCTTAGAAGCCGATCGGGTCACCACCGACAAAAGCAATCTAGCCTATCAAGCGTTTGCTAAGTTTTATCAACACATCGGGCAAGCCCCACCCGCCATTCACATAGAGATCCACTTAGAAGTGCCTTTAGCTCGAGGCTTAGGCAGCTCGGCTACCGCCATTGTGGCAGGACTGGTTGGGGCAAATCTATTAGCCGATTCGCCGCTTAGCTCAGAGGCGCTGATGGCGCTGGCGATCGCTCTAGAAGGCCATCCCGACAATGTAGTTCCCGCGCTAGTGGGAGGGTGTCGGTTAGCCGCAACGGGGATAGATGGAACCTGGAGCATTTGTCCCGTCCCGTGGCACGAGGAGGTTGTTCCAGTTGTGGCGATCCCCAACTTTGAACTATCTACCGCCGAAGCCCGTCGTGTATTACCGCCAACTTACAGCCGTGCCGACGCGATTTTTAACATGGCTCATTTAGGGTTGCTGCTGCGCGGACTAGAAGCAGGGTCTAGCTCGTGGATCCGCGATGCTCTACAAGATCGGATTCATCAACCCTATCGTCAAACCTTGATCCCTGGCTATGAAACCCTAAAAGCTGCCGCTACAGCAGCAGGTGCATATGGTTTGGTGATTAGTGGCGCTGGCCCAACGCTGCTGGCACTGAGCCATAGTAGTGCAGCCAAGTCTGTGGCAGATGCGATGTACACAACGTGGATGGCTCAAGGACTCGAGGTTGAAGTACGTGTGCTGGCAGTCGATTTAGAAGGAGTAGTGGCGATCGCGTCATGAAACCCCACTCAATGGCAGCGCTGAGAATGCTCATCACTTGAGAATGCTTCATCGCTGGCAATACCTTTAAAGCCACAACACGCAATTTTACGGTCGATCCTTAAACATTAGTTCTATAAACTGAGAAAGGCTTGGAGCTATTGAACGTCATGTTCCCATCAGGCTCAAGCGCAACATGCCTTAAACGGCTCTGCGCTTGCTAGGTCTGAGGCATTTAGAATTTCGCTGTGTGAATGATTTTATGTCCTATCCCTTAGACGTGTCGTCTGACCTCGCTTCACCTACAGCGGTTCCGCATATCGCCTCCGGGGAGGGTGTCATGTCGCACGCAGACTGTATTATTGGAGCCGCTGTTTTTGATCTCAGTGGGTTACCCAAAGAATATTTCACCACCGCTGAAAGCACTGACGTTGGCTGGGTGCAGACTATTTTTCAGGCTTTAGGGCTGCAATCTTTGCTAATGTCGTCTCTGCGGCTAGAAGGGTTTCACCATGCCGTAATCCATGGCGCTGAATATCAGGCTGTAGTAGTGCGCCAAAAAATTCGCTACACGGCTCTGCTAATTCGCCGCACCGAACCTAACTCAATTAGCGATTCACTGATTAGCTGGTCTCAAGAGTTTGAACCAACCCTTCTGCGATCGCACCCTCGGTTTAGAACCATGTAGTGAAAAAAAGCTAGATTAGATAAACTTTGCAGGCGTTGCAGACTCAACCCTACCGCATCAAAGCAAGGCAATCCTTATCCAGAAAATCTATTCTTTCAGCAGGCGTTTAAAGATCATCTTGAGTTTGATCAGCCGTACTGGATGCACCCGGAGATGATTTGTAAAGTGCATCAAGCTGTTCACGCGCATCTTCAACTGTCATAGAGCGCATGACCAGATAAGGCTCGTTAATCATATTGCCTGAAATGTCCAACAGTTCAGGGTGAGAAACGGTCTGGCTCTGACCGTTACGAGAGAGTATATTCCGCGTAGCAAATGAACGCTGAGAATCTACACCTAAGGTCATCATGTTACGGATGAGGTTGCCGACTGCCAAAAAGGCCAAGATTGTGAAGGCAAGAATGTAAAGCAATTGCAGCATAGTAGTTCCTTAAAAAGCCTATAACCCAGTGAATTCAGCGGAAGATGTTTAACGCGAAAATTTAATTCTAAAAACCGCCTAGGTCATAGGCTTGAGACGATAATTTCTTTAGAAGGAGCTTTAGCTGGTTCCCTTAATCAATCGGTGAACTGTTTATGCTCTAAAAATATCTTCTCAAATTTCTGGTACTAAACATCGGTATACAGCTCTTTACTCTGCTGCATTGGCGGCATTTTCTGAGCGAAACCGAACCGCAACCTGCCAGCACTCGGTTACCAGTCGATGCCAAGGGACTAACACCGCAACTTCAACCCCTACTTGCTCACCGGTGGCACTAAACAGCATTTGAGCGACGCCAACTTCTGCCTGAGCTTGCTTGACCCGTGCCAGCAGATCAGCTTGCTTCTCATCTCCCAGGAACTCCATCGTCTCAGCTTCTAAAAGAGACTGCGATCGCCCAAACCAGTATTGAAAGTCTTCTAG
>CASBQJ010000100.1 GCA_949127705.1 Synechococcales cyanobacterium PMM_0085 | reverse complement strand
TTAAAGTAGGGACGCGAGAACTCCACAACCTGCGCCCGTTCCTTCGTAATGGTCATCGTGCTGATGGTGGCGTCCATGGTGCCGCCTTGCAGAGCCGGGATGATGCCATCAAACGGCAGCCCTTGCATGTCCATCGTGAAGCCTCCTGCCTCGGCGACCGCATTAATCAGGTCGATATCGAAGCCTTCAAACTTGCCAGCGCCAGTCTGGGACTGAAACGGCGGAAAGGTGGGATCGAGGGCAACTTTGAGCGGTGCCGCTGCTGGAGAGGCGGCAGGGCTACTGGCAGACCCACTATCCGCTGTGGGGGTACCCGCTCCACAGGCCGCTACTACTACCACA
Organism: Synechococcales cyanobacterium PMM_0085; assembly: GCA_949127705.1. Classification (GTDB taxonomy): domain Bacteria; phylum Cyanobacteriota; class Cyanobacteriia; order Elainellales; family Elainellaceae; genus CASBQJ01. Next base: position 4,972 of record CASBQJ010000100.1, on the reverse strand, counting down.
CAGACTAAACTCAGCAGCCCCAAAACGATTCCACGCCAGCGTGGTCGAGTCAAATTAAACACTTGCAACCAATCCTTATATAAACGTAAAAAATGTGTTGACGGCTAAATAGACGGCTAAATAGACCGTTAAACAATAGTAGACTCGGAATCTATCGTCTGCTTAAGCGATACTTAATTCCGTTGCATAGATGACAGTGGGGAAATTCTCAGTGATAAACGATAGCGCGCCCGCAATTGTGTTTGAGCAAGTGGAGAAAAACTTTGGCCCTCTCAAGGTGCTTAAAGGCATTAGCGGCTACATTAACCCAGGTGAGGTGGTGGCGGTGATTGGGTCATCAGGCTGCGGCAAAAGCACCCTGCTGCGCTGTTTCAACCATCTGGAAACAATTAATGGCGGGCGGCTAGTGGTGAATGGGATTGACCTATCGGATCAAGCAAAACTAAGTGCGGCAGACCTCCGCCTGCTGCACGCTGAAGTCGGGATGGTGTTTCAGCAGTTTAATCTGTTCCCGCACATGACGGTGGCCAATAATTTGACCCTAGCTCCGCAAAAGGTGCTAGGAAAATCGGCTAAGGAAAGCAAGCGAATTGCCCGCACCTTTCTCGATAAGGTAGGCTTGTTAGAAAAAGCAGACTCGTACCCCGATCAGCTCTCGGGCGGGCAAAAGCAGCGGGTGGCGATCGCCCGGGCGCTGTGCATGCAGCCCAAAATTATGCTGTTCGACGAACCGACTAGCGCGCTGGATCCGGAACTAGTGGGTGAAGTGCTGGCCGTGATGAAACAGCTAGCCGAAGAGGGCATGACGATGGCGATCGTCACCCACGAAATGCAGTTTGCCCGCGAAGTGGCGCACCGCGTTTTATTTCTTAATCAGGGGCAAGTAGAAGAAGAGGGACCCTCACGGCAGGTGTTAGACAATCCCGAGTGCGATCGCCTGAAAGCTTTCCTCAGCCGCATGAGCTTCGCCAACGTTTAGGTCTACTGAAGCGGTCTACTGAAGCGGTCTACTGAAGCGGTCTACTGAAGCGACATCGGCGCGTAGCCCCAGTCGGGTCGGAGCACGGCGGCACCGCGCAGGTAGGGGTGGCGAATTTCGGTTAGGGTCGGAACATTGACATGAATCAAAAACCGAATGCAGCGTTCTAGACTGCCTTCTACATACATCTGCTGGACATCGAGCAGAGGGACTGCGTCCCAGCCTGGACGCTGACGGGCGATCGCAGCCGGGAACATCGCATTCAAGTCCTGGGTGACTGAAAACGTCACGCTGATCAAGTCGTCCGGGTAAATCGAGTTCAGTCGTTCCAGTTCGTCCAACAGCTCCGTTACCGCCTCACGAATTGCGTCTCTCGAATTTTCCGAGGCAGTAGTTGCCCCCCGAATTGCCCGAACTTGCCAACCCACAGACCTATCCTCCTATATAAAACGTGATGTCACTGGGAGGAAAGGATGGAGGTGGAAGGATGAAGGATAAATTTAAGCTGTTCCCTCTTACTTGTCCCCTAGTTCCTACCCTCGGCTCTTCAGTCCCAATCTCTTCCTACGGCCTATACATCCACAACGGCAGGCCGCTGGTAGACGCTTCAAATTCTAGCCAGTCTGTAGCAGCAGATAGACGCGGCCCCAGATAGGTCGCTAGCTCGCTTGAAGCCTGATTTCCTGGCAACAGGCGACTGGTGAGACTCTTTTTTTCCTCTAAGGTATAAAGGGTCGTTTTTTCGGGGTCTAACCCCGCTAGCTCTGCCGCCCAGCGACGGGCATCTTCTTCGGTACCCAACCGATCAACTACCCCTAGTTCTAACGCCTGCTGCCCTGTAAAGATCCGGCCATCAGCAAAACTTCTTACAGTCTCTACCGTTAGCTTACGAGCGTCTGCTACCGTTTGCACAAACTGTTGATAGCTAATATCAATTAGCTCCTGCAAAATGTGTTCTTCGGGCGCAGTTAGTTCTCGATCAAAGGCCAGAATGTCTTTATAGGGACCAGATTTAATCACCTTGAAGGAGACGCCAATCTTCTCTAGGAGGCGCTCTAGGTTATTGCCCCGCAAAATTACCCCAATGCTGCCTGTGATGGTACCGGGATTGGCGACAATGTGTTCGGCTCCCATGCCAATATAAACGCCGCCCGAGGCAGAGATATTGCCAAAGCTCGCAACGATTTTAATTTTCTCACGTAATTTTTTGAGCGCGTAGTAAATTTCTTGAGAATCACCGACGGTGCCTCCAGGGCTATCGATTCTCAGCAGTAGAGCCGGAAATTTCCTCTCTTCAACAATTTTAAGCGCATCGAGGACGCGCTTGCGAGTCCCACCCGCGATCGCCCCGGTAATCTCAATGCGGGCAATTTGTTTACGAAACGACGGCTTAAAGGGCCAAATCATGGTCACTCGGTAAAATAGCGGATAGGTTAACGCTCTGAAGCGTTTGATTGCTCAGAGCAACCTCTAGTGTGCCTCATCTGACTGAAGAGTGAGGAGGATAAATTCTTCATATAAGTACATACTCAGTAGAATAAATAGATAATATTTTTGACGCCCATGGATCTCAAGCCAACAGAATCTCGACTTCCCGCTGCTTCGCTGCTGCTGATTGCGCCGTTCTTTTTATGGGGTACGGCAATGGTGGCAATGAAGGGGGTGACGCCTCAAACCACGCCGCTATTTATGGCAGGAGTGCGGCTGTTACCCGCTGGCTTGATGGTTTTGGGGGTAACCGGGCTGATGGGGCGATCGCACCCTCGGGGCTGGCGAGCCTGGAGTTGGATCGCTCTATTTGCGCTAGTAGACGGGGCCCTGTTCCAAGGGTTTTTGGCCGAGGGTTTGTTTAGAACCGGGGCAGGACTCGGTTCGGTCATGATCGACTCGCAGCCGCTGGCCGTGGCGCTGATGGCTCGGTTCTTGTTTGGCGAGCAGGTGGGGCTATGGGGCTGGCTGGGCTTGGGCTTTGGCGTGGCGGGGATTAGCCTGTTGGGGCTACCTGCTGGGGTAATTTACGCGGCGCTGAATGGGGGTATTTCGCCCGCAATCGGGGTTGATTTGGTGCAAGAGCTGTCTCAAAACGGGCAGTGGCTGATGCTGATGGCGGCGCTGGCGATGGCCGTTGGCACAGTCATGATGCGCTACGTATCTCGCCATGCCGACCCGATCGTGGCGACGGGGTGGCATATGGTGTTGGGCGGGGTGCCGCTGTTTGTGTTGTCGGCGCTGGGTGAAACCGATCAATGGCAACGGCTGAGCGGGTCAGATTGGATTGCGATGGGCTATTCAACGGTGTTTGGCAGTGCGATCGCCTACGGGCTATTTTTCTACTTTGCGGCAGCTGGCAACCTCACGAGCCTCAGCTCGCTGACGTTTCTGACGCCTGTGTTTGCTCTATTGTTTGGTAACTTGTTTCTCTCCGAAGTGCTGACCCCGATTCAGTGGGTTGGTGTTAGCTTGACCTTAGTGAGCATCTACTTTATCAATCAACGAGAAACTCTGGCGCAGCGATTTCGATTGGGTCGGGCGGTGCCAGCAGCAGCAGAACTGCTCCCTGATAGCAACGGACTGGTGACCTTGCCGCTATCTGCTGTGGGAGAAACGAGCTTAAGCGACGTTGATTTTGCTGAGGCTGGAGAGGCAGTCGTTTCAATCCCACGCCTAGAGATTCCTGAACCCGAATTAGAACGATGATCGGGGGCTTTGTTGGCAACCAGTCCTGCAACTGTTTCAGTGATCAGGGTACCGAGTGGCTGAATTATTGTTAGACTCGGCGCTGTATCCGTGCTATTAGAGCAAGTGCCATTAGAACCGGATGAACGGCCACACCCCATAACGGTTTAATTTTAGGTTGTGATGCTGAACCGCTAAGATTGAGCTAGCCTGAATTCGCACTTCAGCTGTTCACCCAGCCAACGCTGCTGAACTCGACCCGGAGTATCAATGCATCCCCGCCCTGTGCTCCTACTAATCACGTTGATTTCACTTGTTGGGGCTACCTTCAGTTTGCCAGGAGGGATAGCCGCAGCTTCCGCGTTGGCACCTACCGGGGGAAGTATAACCAAGTGGGTTAAGGGGAGTCATGTTTTGGCGCAGCGATCGCCTACCCCCTCTGAGCAGCCTAACCGCACTGATTCCACCTCGTCTGTTGCCGCTGCAAATCCTAGCCCTACAGCGTCCTCTGGCTCAGCGGAGCCTAGCCCCAAACCGTTAACCTTGGGCAGTAAGAGCGATGCGGTTCGAGACTTGCAGGCTGTTTTAAAGCGGCTGGGCTATTTCTATGGCTCTGTGAATGGGGTGCTCGGAAAAGACACCCAAACAGCCATTAACCGATTTCAAAAAGAAACAGGTTTACCGGAAACGACCAAGGTAGATCCAGCCACTCTGGAACAGTTAAAGCAGGCGGAACGCTCTCTATCTGCACAAGGGCAACCTATCGCCTCAACTCCCAGCGCTGAGACTGATGGTGCCGCGTCTCCTGGCTCGTCAGCCGCTGTAACGCCTGCTTTGCCGGGTGGCTCTACGCTCGCGCCGTCTCCAACCTCTGCGGCGATTCCAGGTGATGGGGTGGGAGAAATTGGCTGGGTAGGATGGGTAATGGGTTCTTTGGCCGGGTTGGCGATCGCCGGAGGATTGGTTTACGGCTTGTCCCGTTCAGGCAGCGGATTGGCGGTAGAAGAGACAGACTACAGCCTGTCGGGGGCAGACGCGAGCAAGATTTTTGCAGCAGGGTTAGAAGCAGAACCGGACGTATCGTCGCCGCCTACCAACAGTTTGAATGGTAGGGGCGCAGACGTAGCTGGAGCAGACGTGCCTGGAACAGATGTAGCTGAAATTGAGACCCAAGATGAGCGATCGCCGGAGCGAGCGATCGCTCATCTTGGATCTGGTGCAGGGCTGCCCTCATTGTTGGTGAGCCAGACCGACCCTGGGCGGCCTGAAGTTGAGTCTGCTCCGTCTGAATTGCCATACTTGGGCAGCGTTCAGCGT
>CASBQJ010000099.1 GCA_949127705.1 Synechococcales cyanobacterium PMM_0085 | reverse complement strand
CCATCTAGCTGGAGAATATCTGGCATTACGGGAGAGTCCTTGAATTTCCTGAATATTCTAGTTGCACATGCTGTCAGGTATATGCTCTAGCTGCACACCTAATGGTTTGTAGAGTCAACCGCTTGCATGAGGTATGTGGTTTCTGTAGATGCGCAATGTATCCACAAAAAATCCACCGTTCTCATGACTTGGCGGTTGCTTTACACAATATGATTGCTTTACAAGCATAGAGGGGCATGTTTAACCGCGACCGTTTAAACACCCCCCTCTATTTAGCCATGGCTCAGCAATGATTCACCCAGAATCAAAAAACTTTCACCAAACTCATATCTATCGGCAGCTTACTGCTCTCTTTTAATGTACCCGTCATGACTGGTTCAAGTGTGACGCTGATCAACTCTTGTGGATCTGGCACGAGCGTATTCCAAATTAGCTCATCTGTGAGAGATTGAGCCAGCAAGCGACGATAGAGATCGCTGAGTCGGGCTGCTACGCCTGTCCAGCTAAAGTTTTGCTGCACTCGCAGCGATGCCTGACGCCGCAGCTTTCCCGCCCACAATTCGTCATTGAGGATACGGGCGATCGCGTCCGCAAACCCGGCTACATCTTGGGGAGCCACCAGTAGTCCTGTCTCTTCGGGGATCACCGTAAACTTCAAACCCCCGACGTCAGACGCGACCACAGGAGTCCCGCAGGCCATCGCTTCAACTGCAACCAGCCCAAACGGCTCATAGTGACTTGGGATCACGCAGACGTCAGCCGCCGTGTAGTACAACGGAATTAGGTGATGCTCGACTTGACCCACAAACTGGGTATGCTGGGTCAGCCCCAATGCTTGAACCAACTGCTCAATCCGCTGCCGCTCTACTTTATCGGCTGGATCAATCTCAGTTCCTCCCACAAACACCAAACGAGCATGGGAAGACCGCACAGGCTGGAGTCGAGCGGGTTCGCCCTCAGCGGTTTGACCCCCCACCTTGCCCTTTAACTGAGCAAAAGCCTGTACCAGAGTTTCAATTCCCTTACGAGTGTCAAATCGACCTACGTACAGGACGATTTGTTCGTGCGGGGCAAAACCCAACTTGGCCCGCGCCTCAGTTTTAGGCAGAGTTTGGACGGGATCGATAGCGGTACCGCAGGGAACTACTTCTACTGATCCCTGACCCGAAACCAGCGCCTGCAACGTTTCTAGCTCTTGGGGGCTAGTGGCTACTACACAGTTGGCTTCTTCCAAAATTTGCCGTTCGGTGGCAAGGCGAGTGTCGGCGATCGCCGGTCGATGCAGCATGGCTCGATATTTGACCGCACCCAACGAGTGATAGGTATGCAACATTTGAATGTTGCGATCTTGTTTTAACTGCAATCCGACCCAACCCGACAACCAATAATTGGTGTGGATCAGCGGATAATTAGCGCCATCTTTGCTTTGAAATGCTTTAAACGACTCGACAAATTCGGGCAAATGTTGAAGTAAATGATCGCGGGGAACAAAGTCTTGCGGTCCAGCTACCAGACGAATGGTGCGGCAATGGGGCGAATGCTGCACAATCGTCGGATCATCTAAATGGGCTTTACGGGTAAATAGATCGACCTGCCATCCTAGTTTGGCGAGGGCTTCACCAATCTGGCGGACATAGATACTTTGGCCGCTGGCTTCTTCTTTGCCGGGTTCAGCCGCTGGGTCGTTGTGAATGGAAATCAGGGCGATCGCTTGGCGTTCGGGGCATGCACTGCATAAAGCTCTAGGATGGCTGGAAGCAGAGACTTGGGCTGGGGAATTAGATTGTGACATATGCTAACCTCTTCAATCTGCTCAACTAACGTTTCGGCTGTTCCCTTGAGCGTTTACTGATTCAGATGGGAATCATAGATTAAGCAACCAATAGGCGCGCTTGACTTACTGCTAATTGCACTCACGTCCAATCTTCAGGCATCTTGGAACATTACCCGGACTGAACCTGCCTACTGGTTAGAACTGTTGGCTGTTAAAACTGTTGGCTGAAACTGCCGCTTAGAAATTAGGTAAAATCAATTGCCCCGGAACAAGGGCAGACGATAGCAGCGGCTAGGGTGACAATCACTCAAACGCGGACTTTAAAGGCTATCGTTATATTTTCTTAACAATATATCAGTTAATCGGCTATTTGACAGATTTTAGCCGATTAATCGCCGATTCATTGAGCCGCTAGTAGTCTGAGGCGTAAATCTGCCTACCATTCGTAGTGCAGGCTTCCAGCCTGCGCGGGCAAGATGCCCGCCCTACGGTAGCTAAACTCGCGCCGTCTTCTACTAGCTAGCTTCGTCCGCCTGGTCTCCTCGTTCACCCGCTTCTACTTACTACCCAAACTAGCAAATTTGTGAACGCGGCCGTTTCGGGCGCTGCGCTCAGCAATTAGCTGCTGGTAAACCTGCTCGTAGCCGTCTACCATGTGGGTCACACTAAACCGGGCTTGAACGTGGTCTCGGCATGCCTGACGGCTCAGCGCGGGCAGATTGGCGATCGCCTCCACACACTCGTCTACCGTTTGACACAGAAAGCCGGAGACCCCGTGGGTAATTACTTCAGATGTAGATCCGAGTTCTAGCGCCACGACAGGGGTGCCAGCCGCCATCGATTCTGCCATGACTAGCCCAAACGGCTCGCGCCATGTTATCGGGAACAGGGTGGCGATCGCATTCCCCATCAAGACATTCTTTTGGGCATGGTTGGCTTCGCCTAAGTATTGAATCTGCTGCCCGTCAATATAGGGTTTGATGTCTTGCTCAAAAAACTCCTGATCGACGGGATCAATTTTACCTGCCATTTTGAGCTGTAGTCCGGTTCGCTGGGCAATGGCGATCGCTAGCTGAGGACCTTTTTCGGGCGATAGCCGTCCCAGAAATGCCAGGTAGGGTGGATCTTGGGGCTGAGGATAAAACGTATAGCTACTGACATCAATCCCGTTATAAACCGTCGCCAAACAGTTCAGCCCTAACCGAGGCTCCCGCTGAGAGTTAGAAATGCTGACAAAGGGCTGAGCCTTAGCATGGATGAACATCTTTTCGTTGTCAGGTGTAAAAATGCCATGCAGAGTATGAACTGTAGGCGTTTTGACTAAGTTGCCGAACGGCAGGGAGGCACAGCCCAAATGGGAATGGATCACATCAAATTCATCTGCCCGCTCATAGACTCGGGTCAGCTGTAGCAGTTCATAAATGCCGTATTCTCTAACGCTAGAGTCTAGCCGCAAGGCACGCGGATGGGCTGACTCTAGCTTGGCAATGGTGATGGAATCTCCAGAGGCAAATAAAGTGACGTCATGCCCTCGGCGCACCAACTCATCGGTCAATAAACTAACCACCAGTTCCGTTCCACCATAGGCCGGAGGCGGCACTCTTTCCCACAACGGAGCAACTTGCGCAATCCGCATACTACTAATTTCCTTTAGAAGGAGGGCTAAGCGCTAGACTTCAGCCGTCCAGGTTTAAATGGGCTTTGCTTGTACATTAAAGTGATTAATTTAGATATAAACAGATATCTAAAAGGATTTCGTGCCTCAAAAGGATGATTCTGTCTCTCAAGATGACCCTATTTGTCAATAGGATATAAATTATACTTATAAAAATCCAATAAATCTAGAAGTCTATAGATGTTTAATGCTATTTAGGCTACCCAGATCCGTAAATATTGCAGATAGTTGAGTATAGGTTCTAAAGATTTTGACTTCGCTTAGGTTAAGTACGCGGTCTACAGCGGCTAACTCCCTACCGCTTGAACCCGGCGATCGCCCATCCAGCTATCCCAGCCCAGCGCCAGCCAACCCCACTGTAGAACTATTACCCTGAGCAACCCTTGGAAAATCCGCTAGAGCAATCTCAGCTTTTGGCATTGCTGGCGCAAACGCGACATCAGCTAGAGGAAAGCCGTCGTCGAGAACAGGCATTGGCAGAACAGCACCACAAGCAGCTGTTCATGGTGCAACATGCTCCTACGGCGATCGTAGAGTGGAATGCGGCTATGCAGGTTGTGGACTGGAATCCGGCAGCGGCGGCGCTGTTTGGCTATAGTAAGGCCGAGATGGTCGGCCTTTGTGCGGTTGATTTTCTGGTTCCACCCGCCATCAGACCCCAAGTTAAGCACTTTTTGTTAGAGATAATGGCGGGTCGTGAGAGTGTTCGCAGCACCAGCGAAAACATCACAAAAGCCGGCAGCCGCATCGTCTGTGACTGGTGCAATACCCCGCTGGTGGATGTCAATGGTGAGGTAACTGGGTTTGTCTCGATGACGCTAGACGTGACCCAAAAGGCTCAGGTCGAGGCAGATTTACGCCAATCAACCCACCAAATCACAGAAATTCTGCAAAGCATTGGAGATGGTTTTTTAGGGTTAGATGCCCAGTGGCGCTTTACCTACGTCAATCATCAAGCTGAAGTGGTTCTTCAGCGCTGTTTAGACGACTTGCTTGGCAAAGTCCTATGGGACGAATTTTCAGACTTGACTGATTCCGATCTCTACCAAACCTTTCAGCAAGCGCTGGTCGATCAAATCCCGGTCACTTTTGAGCAGTTTCTTGTCCCGGCTCAAACCTGGTTTGAAATTCGGGTATTTCCTTACCAGGCTGGTCTATCGGTCTATTTTCGCGATATCAGCGATCGCAAATTTAGCGAAGCCGAGCGGCTGAGCACTGAGCAACGGCTCAAGGATTCTGAAATGTTCCTCAATGCGGTGATGAATGGGAGTCCCGATCCCCTATTTGTCAAAGATCAGCAGCACCGCTACCTCATGGTCAATGATGCGTTTTGTGCCATCATCGGACGGGATCGGGCAGAGATGATAGGACAACTCGATCACGATCTGTTTGTCCCCGCTGCTGCGAATGACTACTATGCGGCCGATCAGCGGGTGCTGAGTAGCGGTCAGCCAGAGGAGGTCGAAGAATCTCTTACGGTTGAGTCGGGGGAGGTGCGGCTCTTGTCTGCCAAAAAGTCTTGCTTTTTAGACGCCGCTGGGAATCGCTACGTGGTTTGCACCCTCCGAGATATTACCGATCACCGCACGGCAGAAGCAGACCTGCGACGGGCCAAAGAAGGGCTGGAAGATCGCGTCCGGGAACGGACGGCGCGGCTGCAAGAAACGGTTTCACAATTGCAGCAAGAAGTGCGCGATCGCAGGCGCGCTGAACAAAACCTGCTGATCACCCTACGAGAACTCAAATTCCAAAAGTTTGCTCTCGACCAAGCGGCTCTCGTTTCAATTACCGACCCCGCCGGCTATATTACCTATGCCAACGACAAAGTTTGTGAAATCTCGGGCTACAGCCGCTACGAATTAATTGGGCAAAATCACCGCATCTTCAAGACAGAGCATCATCCCCCAGAGTTTTTTGAACAGCTTTGGACGACGATTACACGCGGACAGGTATGGCGAGGCGAAGTCAAAAATCGTTGCAAGCATGGCTCCTTTTTTTGGGTAGATCTAACGATTGTGCCGCTCTTGGGTGCAGATGGGACGCCCGATTCCTATCTGGGTATTCACTTTGACGTATCTGACCGCAAACAGGCCGAAGGCATTGTTCGTCAGTCTGAAGCTCAGCTGCGCCAACAAGCGGCAGATTTAGAAGCAACCCTGCGAGAGCTACGACGCACCCAGTCTCATTTAATTCAAAGCGAGAAAATGTCTGCGCTAGGACAGCTTGTGGCCGGAGTGGCGCATGAAATCAATAATCCTGTCAACTTTATTTACGGCAATATTACCCACGCCACCCAATATACGCGAGACCTCCTGGCGCTGCTTAGCCTCTATCAAACGCACTACCCTGACCCAGCGCTGCCAGTGTTAGAAAAGGCGATCGCCATCGACTTAGCCTTTTTGGTAGAAGACCTGCCCAAGCTGCTGGCCTCCATGAAAGTAGGGGCAGAACGCATCCAAAAAATAGTTGTATCGCTGCGCAACTTCTCGCGGATGGATGAAGCCGAGTCAAAAACGGTCAATTTGCATGACGGGATCGACAACACGCTGATGATTTTGGAAAACCGATTGAAGGCACAGGCCGACCAGTTGGGCATTCAAGTGATTAAAAACTACGGCGATTTGCCATTGGTCGAGTGCTATGCCGGACAGCTCAACCAGGTATTTATGAACATTCTTAGTAATGCGATTGATGCCTTAGAATCCGCCGCCGCTCGTGGCAAATGGAGCAGTGGCTTGATCCCAGCTCCAGCTATCCAAATCGCCACCGCACAAGTGGCTAGCGATCGCGTGGCCATCCGTATCCGCGACAATGGCATCGGCATTTCAGAGGCGGTTAAACATCGTCTATTCGATCCCTTTTTTACCACCAAGGCCGTGGGTAAAGGAACTGGCTTGGGGATGTCTATTAGTTACCAGGTGGTCACTGAACGCCACGGCGGCTCTTTACAGTGCTTTTCCGCGTTGGGAGACGGGGCAGAATTTGTCGTGGAAATCCCCATTCGGCAGGATTCGGCAACCGCATAGCGCCAGTAGGGGTAAGGCAGGGAACTATAGGGCAATGCCACCTATAGGCCACCTACAGTCCACTGCTATAGCCGTTTGTCTCCGCATGTATGAAAAACTACCGCCCGGTAGAAACCCAGAATCTCGATGCTGAGCTAGAACAGCGGATGGCTGCTGGGATGGCTGACTTGCAGGTGCAGCTAGAGCAAGAAAAAATGCTGGCGGCGATCGCCTTACAAATTCGCAGTTCGCTCAACTTAGCCGACGTGCTCGACACTGCTGTCACCGCTGTGCGCTCGATATTGCACTGCGATCGCCTGCTCATCTATCGGTTTGAGCCAGACTGGAGCGGCAGCGTCGTCGCGGCATCGGTCGGCGACGAGTGGCAAGTAGCACCCCTGGATCAGCTAAATCAGGCTGGCTGGCCAGAGCAGCCGATAGCCCGCTATGCCACAGGTCAAATGATCGCCATCGATAACGTTGATACGGCCGGCTATGCCGACACCGTGAAGACCGACAACGACATCAACGGCTCGACCATTCGCGAGGGACTGTGGCGCTATCGCGACTACGTGGT
>CASBQJ010000098.1 GCA_949127705.1 Synechococcales cyanobacterium PMM_0085 | reverse complement strand
TCAGGTTTGTCAAGATCAAAGGAAGCTACTGAATGCACACGGGAACACTGATCTGCTTGGCTCTCAAAGACACGCGCCACAACGACAATTTTCTGTAGCTTGTTAAAGAGATGGCTTTCTTCAAACTCTTTGCTTATAACTTCTACAGGGTCGATCATAGTGATCGCCATTGTTTCTTTTACTCTTAGTACTCCTGTTCGCCTAGCTACTAATGGAACTAGTTTTAACTCCCAACTACCAAAATTAGGAGATCGAGATGAATTGAGAGCCAAGCCTAAATAACGCTCAATTGTATGACCAGCCCAGCCTTTATTTTTCTTACCTTCTCGGCTCCAAACCGTTACATTCAATAGGTCTGCCAATTGCCGAAGATCTTGACCAACTAGCGTAGTAAGTCTGTTAATCGCGTCTACTCTTTCCATAGATGACCTTGCTTCATGCAGGTGGCAACTCTACTTGAACAGGATTGGTCAATCGTTTGATTGACAGTTCAACATGACCTGCATCTGCTTCACAACCAATAAACTTCCGACTAAACGACAATGCTGCAACTCCAGTTGTAGAAGAACCCGAAAAAGGATCAAAAACTAAATCACCTGGATTTGTACTTGCTCGAAGACATCGTGAAACAAGATCAATAGGCTTTTGTGTTGGGTGTTTGCCGTAAAATTTTTCAGCTTTACTAGGGGCAGACATTCGCCAGACATTTTTCATCTGCTTATCGCCATTTTCAGCCTTCATTTCTTCATAATTGAAGGTGTAACGTTCTTTTCCTTTACGTGCCTTAGTTGCCCACAATATTAGCTCTGTTGAATGAGTAAAACAGCGGCAGCCTAAATTTGGAGGCGGAGCAGGTTTTTCCCAGATAATGTCATTTAGAATACGAAAGCCAAGCTGCTGCATAGAAAATCCAACTGATGGGTACACATGGAGAGTACCTGTTACCCATATAGTGCCTGCTGGTTTTAGTAAACGGTAGCAAGCAGCCAACCACGCCTTGTTAAATTCATGGTCTAGCTCAACTCCTTGACTACGATCCCATTCCCCCTTGTTGACTTTAACCATGCGTCCAGCAACACATGTAATCCCATCGTTTGAAAGGTTATAGGGAGGATCAGTCCAGATACAATCTACACTCTCAGCAGGCAGTGAAGCCATGAGTTCCAAACTGTCGCCGTGGTACAGACAGGAAAGTCCATCGCTAGACTTCCACGCTACCTCTGGTTTGTTTGGCTTCACCGTTTCGTGGGCATTCTGTTCAACTTGTACCTGTGCTGTCATTAGATTTGCTTTTTGACTGGCTATAGATCAAAAGTACTGCCTATTGTACAATGAAACTGAAAGCACGTTACTTTACTTTACTCCACCCAGTGGTGATAGACACTATGGGTAGTATACCTGCTGGCTGCAATTTCAATATGCAGCGCTATAAAGGTTTCTGACCCTTATGATTGGGGCATATGTGCTCATAACCGACAAATAGAGTATACGCTACTTAACAATCGTGTCGGAGCGGACAGAACAGAGCAATATCTGTAAGAGTTTGAGCTTGTCTGCCGCCGCACAACCTCAACGCTAGACTACACAATTCCCTGCTGTAGGGGATTAGTATGCCAATTCCCTATCCAAGAATTGTTGCTTTTTATGGCGTCTGCACCCGCAGCCGCCATTCTTTTTCTGGCTGATTCCACAGGGGCATATCGGAGTTGCCCACCACATAGGGTCCCCAGTAGCGGCGCGAGCCATCTTGGGCAAATGCTACCAGCACATCGCCGGGCTGGAGCCGCAAATCGCGGTCGGGGAGGGCAAGCAGCAACCCTTGGGTGTTGCCTTCTTGAGGTGCAAAATCCCAGTGAATGGGTTCTCCATAGTGAGCCACCTGAGCCGCCGCTTTGGGGGTGGCCGTTGGCTGAGACCCGACTTGAGACAGCAGCACCACCCGAATGGGGTAGTCGGTCTGGTTGCTGATGCGCAACCCGCCTGACTGAAGCGCCGTTTGACCCGCAGTTTGAGGCGTTGGTGACGTGGGGGCAATATTGGGAGTAGGGATAGCGGCAGGTGACGGGAGTGGGGCAGAACCGCTGCTACCCGGCACTACGCCTGCTAGGCCATCGCGTGACGAGCCTGACGTTCCCGTTGAGGGAGCGATCGCCTCCTCTGGGTTTGGCTGTAGCGAAGGGATACCCGGTTCCACCTGCACTGAAATCTCAAACCGATTGATCAGCCAAAGCGCCAGCCCTAACCCGATCAATCCAAGCACAGCAGGGTACAGTTTATGATTCAGAATTAGCTTCATGACTGCTATTGCCCACCCTCACGCTCGCTGATGTCACACTCTTCTACTCTAGTCAGAGATCTGGCCTTTGAGTGATTACGGGTCTCAACGCCAGCTGAGTTGATCTCTTTTCTTTGCTAAGACCATTGCTATAACTGAATAGGGTTTAGGAGGATTGGCGATGACGGAAACTTTGTTGGCTGCAAACGATATTACCTTTGAAGACGCGATCGCCTTCACGCAGGCTCTCCTGGCTCAGCTAGAGACGCAAGCGCTGTCAGAGGCGGATGAAGCAGCGGCGATCGCCTCACTAGTCGGGTCTGAAAATGGCGCACGCGGTTTTTTTGTGACGTACCTAACGGACGAGCGATCGCTGGCAGATCAGCCGTCGGCCGCTGTAGTTAGAGGCTTGCAAACTGCGCCTGATCATGTCGCTGAGCTGTTGGTCAAAAATGTGGCAATGTCGTCTGCCATGGCCATCACTCACCGCCGCAACGAGGATGAAACCATGGCGCAAAATTCCCAGCGCGTGCGATCGCGTACCACCAACCTGATTCACCTCACCCAAATCCCACTCGTCACCGAGAAGGCACAGCAGCTGGTTCACAGTGCCGTCACGGGCACAGGCGACTACCAAACCTTTCTCAACCGCTGGGGCTACGATGCCGAGCAGCGCCAGGTGATTGCCGAAGCATTAGAACAAGTGCTGGTGCCATGAGATTAATTCCCTAGGAGGTCGCACCGATGGCAGGGGTGGAACATATCAGGCGATCGCTGCTCGATCATGCTACAGGCAGCATGGCTCAATCTATCGTAAATCCCCTGCGGCTGTGGCTAGCGGCGCACCCGTTGCTGGAATGGTGGCTGGGGCATCCCCTGTGGATCTTGACGGTGCTGGTGGTGGCGATCGCGCTGCTGGTTGGCCTATTTGGACTACTGGGGCGACTGACTGAAAATATTTGGCTCACGTTATTCAAAACCCTATTCACACTCCTGCGGTGGGTGGCGATCGCGACCTTCACGCTATTCAAGGCTCTTGTGGGGTTGGTACTGCGTCGCATCAGGCGAGCAACCCAGACTGCCAGCGCGCTAGTTTCAGAGGCCGCGCCGCCCACCGTCTCGCCAGAGTCCGAATCCTTGGCTGCACTTCAGACCGCTAGCGGCAATCCATCTCCCACCAGCCTCCCAGAACTGCTGACGCGGCTCACCCTACTGCATCAACAAGAAGAAACACTAATAGCCGAAATCAAACAGTTGCTGGCTCAAAATTCCGATGCTAGCTGAGCAATTTGCGTGCGATCGCACACTGTTCAACCAGCCTTACCGTTAGTCTGGGATATGCTTACGAGGTTTGCGGCCAAACATGCCAGACATACTTAACCCGGTCACCAATAAGCCAATCAACCCGACCCCATTCAAAATCGGATAGATAGCTTCCAAATGAAACACTTCCCCGGTATGCAGTTTCAATAACCAGCTAGGTGTTAGTCCTAAATTAATCCCCCATTCGCGGATAAAGGTAACCGCCATTCCGGTGACAACGGTTAAGAAAATTGGAATAGCAGTAATGAGCGCGATCGCCCGATGATACTTGCGAAATAGACGTTTCATCTGGAATTATTCCTGCAACATAGTGCTCAGCAATACAATGATCAACACCAGTTAAGACGTGGCTTCAAAGGGCTGCCTTTTAGGGTGCAAAGCACACTAAAAAACAACCCTCTAGAATGCTTTTCAGACAATCTCTTAGATCAAATATGGTTCAAATGGTGCATTGAACTGCCCATCGTCTGTCGTTAAGGAGCGCCTTGAATATGGTCATTCAGCGATTGCAGTGACTTTGATGCCTGATCTGCTTCTGATGCTTTTAGCGCCGATTTAATGTTATCCATGTCTTGTTCGATGCCATCATAGGTCTGTGATGATTTGGCTTTGATGCCATCTTCAACTTGGCTCCAAACGCCTTCGAACT
>CASBQJ010000097.1 GCA_949127705.1 Synechococcales cyanobacterium PMM_0085 | reverse complement strand
GTAGATCCTTCGCCTTGAACGCTCGTCACGCCAATTTGTCCACCGTGGGCGGTAATAATTTGGCGACAGAGATAAAGCCCTAGGCCAATGCCTGTAGAGTGGCGAGATTTAGGACCTCGGGCATAGCGTTGAAACAGGCGATCGCACGTTTCAACGCTCATGCCTACCCCATCATCTTGCAGCGTAAACCGCACCATTTCCTGCTCAATTTCGGCATCTAGCGTAATGGTTACCCCTGGAGGATTGTGATTGAGCGCATTGGTAATCAGGTTCTCAAACACGCGCCGCAGCTGCACTGGATCGGCATTAACCAGCGGTAAGTCAGCTGGAACTTGATTGCATAGAGTCGCGCGGTTTTTGTTGACTAGGGGTTCCAAATCTTCCACAATCACCTGCGTCAATAGGCTCAATTGCACCAACTCGTAATGCAGTGAAACGCCTCGGGTTTCAGCAGAGTGTGCTTCTAACATAGATTTAATCAGTTGCAGCTGATTGGTAATGCTTTGCAGCATCCGCTCTAGGGTAGATCGGGCGACTGGCAGCAGGTCTCCGGGCTGGTTGAGTAAGTTGCTGACAATAAGCGAAATCCCCATGACCGGAGTTTTTAGATCATGCGAAAAGGCATTGAGAAATTCGTCTTTGAGGTCGTTTAAATCTTGTAATTCGGCATTTTTTTGTTGCAGTTGCAGAGTGCGCTCCTGCACCTTTTGCTCTAATCCAGCATTGAGATCTCGCACCTGTTGATAGAGATTGGCTTGTTGAATCGCGATGCTGACTTGAGTGCCTAGCTGGGTGAGAAAGTCTACTTCTTCTGGTTCCCAGCGCCGGGGTGCATCACATTGATCGGCCACAAAGAATCCAAATAGCTGATCTTCTAAGATCAGAGGGACTACCAATGATGCCTGGACATGCAGCTCATTCAGCAATATCTCCATAGCGGGAGAGTGCGCCTCATCGCGCATATCGTGCATCACCTTCGCTTGCCCGTCGGCAAACTGCTCGCGCATTTCTCGCAGAAATTCGGGGTCATCAATTACAAACCCCAAGCACGGTTGCCAGCGGGGATCTACAGACTCGGCCACAATGATGGTGGAACCGTCGGGGGTGTCGTGACCAATGCAGACTCGGTCGGTGTGGAGTACCTGCCGCACTTCGGCAACGGCAGTGTCGAGAATTTGCCTGAGGTCTAGGGATTGGCGAATCCGCAGAGCAATTTCTGTTAGGAGGCGATCGCGTTGTGCAGCTGCCCGGATCTGTTGTTCTGCCCGTTTTAAGTCAGTAATATCGACTAGCATGTCGATCAAACACTGTTCCCCATTGATCGTAATCACTTCGGCGGAGAGTAGCCCCACCCGCACCTCCTGCGACTTGGTGCGGAAGAGGTATTCTAAATTGCGAATTGAGCCATGTTGCTGGAGTGCCTGCACCGCCTGCTCTCGGTCACTCGGATTCACCCAAATATTGAAGTCGTGGACATAGTGATCGATCACCTCGTCGCGGCTATACCCCATCACCTCTAAGAAGCCGTCATTGACATCGATCATCCGCCCCTCTAGCAGCGTGGCAATGCTCATGGGGTTAGAGCTAGAGCGAAATGCCTTGGAGAACTTTTCTTCGGACAGCCGCAGCGCCGCATCGGCCAGGGTGCGATCGCTGATATCGCGGACGATCGCTAGCACTTCATCGGGGCCACTCACCACAACCCGCGCTTCATAATCGCGTTGAATCGGTTCATCCGAAAGCAGCACCCCAGAGCGGGTACTGAACTGGCGATACAGCTGGCTAAACTTAGAGTTACGACTTAGGCGTAGCTGGTATTCAAAGTGCTGGGGCTGGCCGCTGATTAGGGTTTGTTCAACCCAGTACATGCGCTGGTTAGCCAGGTCGGGCGGCAAGACATCGCGAACATTTTTGCCAATTAGCTGCTGGGCAGGGAGCAGCAGATCCGCATCGCTGTCCGCTTTGCAGTCTAGATAGGTGCCATCGCGCCGAATCCGAAACATCAGGTCGGGCATAGCATCTACCATCGCCCGGTAGCGAGCTTCTGCCTGCTTGCGGGCAGTAATGTCACGGATGCTGGCGACGCGGACTCGCTGCCCCCGATAGGTAATGACCTTGGCGGATACAATTGCCGTGAATGAAGATCCGTCTTTGCGCACCCCAACGGCTTCATATTCGTAGGGATCGTCGGGGCTGGTGAGCGATCGCCACCGTTCGCGGACAACCTCCACCGATTCGGGTGCGACCAAATCCAGCACCTCCATCCCCATCAATTCGGCTGTTGAATAACCCAGAAGCTCCTCGGCGGCTGGATTTACATCCAAAATCTGCCGAAAATCGTGAATGATAACGGCTTCAAATGTGGCTTCAAAAAAGCTTTTCAGACGTTCTTCACTATCGCGCAGCGCCGCTTCAACTCGATTGCGCTCTGTGACATCCTGCACAATAGACAGCACCTCATTCTCTCCGCTGACGGCAATACGGGCCTCATAGTCGCACAGGCCGTTTGCCCCCGACAGCTGATAGGCGCAGATTTGGAGTTGCCCGGTGGCTAAGGTGCGCTGAATTGCAGCTAGGCAAAGGGCAGCCACCTCTGGCGGCAGGAAGTCGGTTAAATGTTTGCCCACGACATCTTCACGGGCAATATGAATTAAATGTTCGCCATGAAAATCTAAATATTCTCCTTGATGATCTGATCGAAACATCAGATCTGGGCTGGCATCTAAAATCGCTCGATAGTGATTTGCAGTTTTTGTCTCTAGATTCTCATTTAACCCTAGCCCCAGAATTTGCCGTAACCGTGCAAATGCAGCCTCATCGCGACAGCACTCTCGCAATGCCTGGAGTTGGTCAATCTTGAGCACCATACTCTATGTGCCTATATCAATAGCTGTAATTTTATCTATGACTATCTATCATAAGGTAGGCTTCCTTCTGGGAATGAGAAGAGTCTTACCGTTCCATCTGGTTCATTACATCTGGTTGTTACTCACAACTTTCTGCTAACCATGATTTATAACACGCAGCCAGATACCCTGCCTAGTTCGCGGCCAGACGTTGTGCCCAACCTCATGCCCAACCTCATGTCTAACGCGCTGCCAACCATTTTGGCCTTAGATTTTGACGGGGTGCTCTGTGACGGCATGATTGAATATTTCCAAACGGCTTGGCGCGCCTATTGCCGGATTTGGCCGTTGGCTGATCACACCCCGCCGCATCACCTGGCTCCCGCATTTTACCGCGCTCGCCCGGTGGTCGAAACGGGTTGGGAAATGCCGCTGGTGCTGCGATCGCTCCTCCTCGGCACACCAGAAGCAGATATCTTGCAGAATTGGGGGGCGATCGCCAAACAGTTGGTGGTAAGCGAACAGTTGAACCCCGCCGAACTCAGCGCCGCCGTAGACGGCACCCGCGACGAATGGATCGCAGCTAAACCCGAAGACTGGCTGGCTCAACATCGGTTTTATCCCGGCGTCATCGAACGCCTGTCCCATCTACTCAGCAGTTCCCCCAATCCCGACCTCTACACCGTAATCATCAGCACCAAAGAAGCTCGTTTCATCCGCCAACTGCTCCACCAGCACGGAGTAGAGATCCCAGACACCCAGGTGATTGGCAAAGAAATCCGCCAGCCCAAAGCCGAGACGCTGCGTCAGCTGAGCCAACACTTCAGCCAAGCCGCCGCCCCTAGCCCCACCATCTGGTTCGTCGAAGATCGGTTCAAAACCCTCCAAGCCATCCAAGTTCAACCCGACCTAGCCAACGTTCAACTTTTTCTAGCCGACTGGGGCTACAACACCGCCCTCGAACGCGCCGCCGCCGATCGAGATGCTCAAGTTCACCTGATTTCATTAGAGCAGTTTAGCCAAGATTTTTACACCTGGCTTACGCCCTAAACTAACTTGGGCTAAACGGATAAATGGCTGAAATGGATGGATTTTGGAGAGGGCGGTTCTCGAACCACCCCTACAACAGGGATCGCTATGGTTAATTCATCCCTCATCCCTTATCCTTTTCCATACAGCCCTCCCACAAATTCCCCATAGCCGTTGTAGATTTGAGTCGGCACTTCTTGCCAAGCGAACTGATTCCCTGGCCCAATCAGGCGCTCCTTCTCTTGTGACCAGCGGATGTGGGGCACATCGGGTTCCACGTTCGCCTCAAACTTATATTCATTGGGGCTGAGGGCATTCCAAAAGGTCGCGGGCTGAGTCGCTAAAAATTCAATTTTGACCAGCGACTTTGCTCCTTTAAATCCATATTTCCACGGCACGACCATCCGCATGGGTGCGCCATGTTGATTGGGTAGGGTGTGGCCATAGATGCCTACGGCAAAAAACGCTAAGTCGTTGGCCATTTCTTCAATGCGCAACCCCTCGGTGTAGGGAAAAGGCAAAAACTGACCCGGTGGAAATGATGGCCCTTTAGTGATCCGGGGATCAAAATATGAGGTAAACCGGACGAACTTGGCGTTAGAGGTTGGCTCCACAGCCCGTAACAAGGCATTCATTGGAAAACCTAGCCAGGGAACGACCATGGCCCAAGCTTCTACACAGCGAAAGCGATAAATTCGCTCTTCTAAGGTAAATTTTTTGCGTAAATCATCAAGGTCATAGGTAGCAGGATTTTTTACTAACCCTGACACCTCAACCTTCCAATCATCGGTCTGCAACGATTGGGCTTTTTTCCAAATATTTTTAGAACTGCCGTACTCGTAAAAGTTGTTATAGGTTGCTGCCAAGATTTCGTTGGTTATTGGCCTGCCTGGATCGGCAAATACAGCGTTTTGAGTCGCCTCTAGATCCTCGGTATTGGCCAATTCTTCAGCAGTAGGAACGGCTTTTTGACAGCCCAACAGCGGCAGAGTCGCCCCCGCAATCCCGACTCCAACCAAGCTTTTTAGGAATCGTCGTCGATTGAAGAAGGCCGACTCAGGCGTAATATCTCGTTCAAGCGACTGCCACGGTTTGGGCAGATGAACAAAGGCCATAGGAATCCTCTCAGCTGATGCTTAAAACTTCTTAATATTTGCTCTTTAATTCTATAGTGCTTTTCAAGCGCTGCTCAAACGGGCGCGGCTGCACCATAGGCAAAGATAGTTTTTACGGAAACATTGCCGAGCGACAGTCATCTAAACAGTGGAGCCGTTTTGGGAGTGAGGAGGGCATGGCTGTTCAGAGAAAAAATCCATTAGGGGCAGCAAGCGAGAGTCGCTAGAGATATCTGTGACGCTAGAGCTGCGGAGGTTGAGCCAGAGGCTATAGACGTTGTCACTGGTTGTTACCACCACTGCATTTTGTCGAGACAGCTTGCAAGCGTAGTGGTAGAGCCGCGCCCGCAGCCTAGCATCCACAGTGTGAAGTCGATAGTACAACTCACTGCGATAGTACATTCCGTCTTGAATACTGCTATTGAACCAAAATTTGAAGGGGAAGAAGTCTCCTTCGTTAACGACTGGGGGCAACACGGGATATTTGCTCTAAGACTTTTTACTGTTCAGTAGTATAGACAAAACCTTTAAGAAAATATCAGAGCCAATCGGCTGAAACTGATGTAGAAACTGTAAAGAATAAGAAAGGTTAGGGGTTGAAGTAGCCCTAACGTTAGCCGACAGGCCAAACCGTCTGGCGTGCCAGTGCCGACTGTACTAGCGATATCAAAATATCATCACTGAGGGGTTTGACCAAAAGACCATCTAATCTAGAGTAATCTGCTTGAGGCAGCCAACTAGATAGGTGAGAATCTGCTAGAGCCACAATTGTTGCGTAATGAGCATGGGAATTTGATTGCTGGTAGGGGCGAACGGCCGCTCGCCCTTACAGAAGAATGGCGGAGTTATTTAATTCTCATTCCTAAGCGTTGCAAATCATCAGAGGGTTGACCTAGTAGTGACATACTCCCGACTCTCATGCTTCGCACGTTTGCTAATCATGAAGATAGTGTGTTCACGATTGGCGCTATCCTCCTCCCTCTCTGCGAGACGCACGCGAACGCCTTTGGCCTTGGT
>CASBQJ010000096.1 GCA_949127705.1 Synechococcales cyanobacterium PMM_0085 | reverse complement strand
GGCTTAGCATCCTTGCAATAAGCTATCGTAACTGATTTCTGAAGCAACCCGCACATGATCGGGCGAAATTCCTCAAAGCTAAATGCCCCTCTCGTGAGGTTCTGGTCTAGCTTTTGAGCGCTTGTTGCGTTTGGTGCTAGATTGGGGAAGAATTTAGCTTTAAGCTAATCATATGATGCTGAGCGGGTTGTGTTGAGGCAGGCTAGAATGGCACGCAGATTCAGCTCCCGAAAGCTACCAAAATCAGAAATTTAAAAATCTCATATCCTTTCAGCTGGTTTTCAAGCATCAGATTCAAACGAGCAAACTTAAAATCAATCACTTAAAATTCAGTCAACAGATGAAGACAACTAATAGATGAAGAAGCTCAAAGCAATCACTGTTAAGCCCCATGCGTCATTAAAGCCGGAGGAAATCTAGATTTGCCCCAATCCTATCGAGTTGCTATTTTGGGAGCTACGGGTGCTGTGGGCACCGAGTTGCTGGAACTATTGGCACAGCGACGCTTTCCGATCGCCCACCTCAAACTGTTGGCCTCTCCTCGCTCTGCGGGGCAGACCCTAACGTTTCAAGGCGAAACGTTGCCAGTGGAAGCAGTCAGCGATCGCGCCTTCGATGATATTGACATTGTTTTCGCCTCTGCTGGAGGGTCTACCTCTAAAGCCTGGGCTAGTAAAATTGTTGCAGCCGGGGCTGTGATGATCGACAATTCCAGCGCTTTTCGGATGGATGCTGATGTGCCATTGATCGTACCAGAAGTAAACCCAGACGCTGTGGCGGCTCATCATGGCATTATTGCCAACCCCAACTGCACAACTATTTTAATGAGTGTGGCGGTCTATCCTCTGCACCAAGTACATCCGATTCAGCGACTCATTGCGGCCACCTATCAATCGGCTAGCGGTGCAGGGGCGAGAGCCATGGAAGAAGTAAAGGTGCAAACCCGCGCTATTTTGGCAGGGCAACCCGCCATACCCGAGATTTTGCCTTATCCCCTAGCGTTTAATTTGTTTCCCCACAACTCGCCGATGAATAGCAACGGCTACTGCGAGGAAGAATTAAAAATGGTCAACGAAACCCGCAAAATTTTTGGCGACGATCGCCTGCGGATTTCGGCAACTTGTGTGCGGGTTCCGGTTTTACGGGCGCACTCAGAAGCCATTAACTTAGAATTCTCGCAGCCGTTTAGCCCTGACTTAGCGCGCGACATATTAAGTCAGGCTGCGGGTGTTAAGTTGGTGCAAGACTGGCAGGCTAACTATTTTCCGATGCCAATTGACGCTACGGGTCAAGATGATGTGCTAGTCGGTCGGATTCGGCAAGATATTTCTCACCCTTGCGGGCTGGAATTATGGCTGTGTGGGGATCAGATTCGCAAGGGAGCTGCTCTAAATGCGGTACAAATTGCAGAATTACTGGTAGCAAAAAACTGTCTTAAGCCTGCTGCACCAGCTGTAGCAGGGTATCAGGTGTAGTGAATATGGCAGGATTTGGACGAGTCATGACCGCCATGGTGACCCCCTTCGATCAGTCGGGCGAGGTCAATTATGCGGTAGCAGAGGCTCTGGCAGCTCACTTGGTGGCTCACGGAACCGATACACTAGTCATATGTGGCACCACAGGGGAGTCTCCTACGCTAAGCTGGGATGAGGAGTATCAGCTTTTCAATGTGGTTAAGCAAACCGTAGCTGGAAATGCTAAGGTTGTGGCTGGAACAGGTTCTAATTCTACCCAAGAAGCGATCGCCGCTACCCAGAAAGCCGAAAAGCTGGGACTAGACGGTTCTTTGCAAGTGGTACCGTACTACAACAAGCCACCACAAGAGGGGTTATATCGTCACTTTAAGGCGATCGCCGAAGCCACTCCTGATCTGCCCATGATCTTGTACAACATCCCAGGGCGCACAGGACAAAACCTCGCACCCGAAACCATAGCTCGTTTGGCAGCGGTGCCAAATATTGTTGCCGTTAAAGAAGCGAGTGGAAGTCTAGATCAAGTGAGTCAAGTTCGGAGATCTACACCCCCAGACTTCGGTATTTACTCTGGCGACGACTCACTGACATTGCCTATGCTGGCTGTAGGAGGTCAAGGGGTCATTAGCGTTGCTAGTCACCTGGTGGGAGACAGCCTGCAACAGATGATCCAAGCCTTTGAGCAAGGTCACGTGCAGATTGCCACCCAAATTCATCTAAAGTTGCTACCTCTGTTTAAAGCATTGTTTATCACAACTAACCCAATTCCCGTAAAATCAGCATTGAGGCTGCAAGGTTGGCAGGTTGGTGGTCTACGCCTTCCTTTGAACGACGAATCTGCCATTGCAGAGCCTCAGCTCAAGGCTGCTATGGCTGAGCTAGGGCTGCTCCAACCTCTCTAGAAGGTTTTCTCATTGTCTAGCAGTCACGAACTTTTAAGTCACGGCTGTCTCAGTTGGGCAATTGTAAAGAGCTTCTATCTAGCAGGGTTATTTTATTCACCACCCAGCAACGAGTTTCCAAACAACCGAATATCCAATGCATCTGGCCAATGAACCGTCTTTGACTAGACCCTTTTCAAATTCTTGTGATGTACCTGCCCCAACTGATCGGGCTATTCATCCAAAAGTTTTTGGGCTACTTGGTCTCTTAGTTTTTCACGTTACAACACCCATATTCCCTCGTATCAAGGACTTACATGACTCAATC
>CASBQJ010000095.1 GCA_949127705.1 Synechococcales cyanobacterium PMM_0085 | reverse complement strand
TAAAACGGTGCGCCCCGGACTGGGCGGTAGGGTTTGGATGGCGGCAGCAATTTGCTCGATCGCCTTCGGAGCAGTCGCGCCATACCAATAGGATCCCAGCACCCGAATTCCACAGGGCAGGTCAATATATCCGCCTCGCCGTGTGTCCTCGTTCCACGGTGCGTAGAAGGGTTCCCCTGCTGCCAGATCCCCCGGTTCCAACAGCTTCAGCGATCCCCAATCGGATAAGTAACGCAACCAGCTCGTTTTGGTGCCATAGGGACGGTTGTCATGGTTGCCTTCGATTGCCAGCACCGGAATCCCCGCTTCCTGCAAACCACGCAAACAAATCTGCGCCTGATTCAAGATATTGGGCTGAATGTTGCGGTGCTCAAACAAGTCGCCTGCAATTAGCACAAAATCAACCTGAGGGGCGATCGCATGGCGCGCTAGGGCATCTCTTAGGGCATAAAAAAAGTCCTGGGTTCGCTCCTTACTGTCGTAGCGATCGAAGCCCAAATGAACGTCGGCAACGTGAAGAAATCGAGCCATAGGATCGCCAATTAATGCAACAAAAAAGTCCAAAGTACGAAGACTAGTTCAGCTGCGACTAGTACCCATGCTTTAGACTTTAACCTTTCCAGGGCTTGATGTGTTCAGCGCCTTAGGTGGTCGAAGCGGCCAACTCTTCTAACCTCTCTTGTTGATCTTGCGAGATACAAGACTGAATCACAGTTTCAATATCTCCCTCCAACACGGGCGAGAGGGTAAAATTTTGACCCAGCCGATGATCTGTAACCCGGTTATCTTTGTAGTTGTATGTGCGGATCTTTTCAGATCGTTCTCCCGTGCCCACCTGAGAACGGCGCATCGAGGTCACTTCTGCCTGTTGCTCCCGCAGCTTGATCTCGTATAGCTTAGCTCGGAGAATTTGCATGGCGCGCTCTCGGTTCTGGAGCTGCGATCGCTCTTCGGTGCAAAACACCCGAATTCCTGTAGGTTTGTGGATCAAGTCAACCGCTGTTTCTACCTTGTTGACGTTTTGACCCCCGGCACCGCCCGAACGAGCGGTTTTTAGCTCAATTTCTTTGGGGTCAATCTCCACTTCCACATCGTCTACTTCGGGCATCACCGCCACCGTAGCCGTTGAGGTGTGAACACGGCCACCCGCTTCCGTCACGGGCACCCGCTGCACCCGATGCACGCCTGCCTCAAATTTGAGCTTGCTGTACACCTGATCGCCCTGAATCTCCAGAATGATTTCCTTGAAACCACCCATATCGGCCAGAGACTCGCTGACCAGCTTCACCCGCCAACGCTGCTCTTCGGCATAGCGAGAGTACATCCGCATCAAATCGCCTGCCCAAATGCTGGCCTCATCGCCACCCGTGCCAGCCCGAATTTCTAACATGATATTTTTATCATCGTTAGGATCCCGTGGCAGCAGCATTAGTTTTAGATGGGCTTCTAGCTGAGCAATTTTGCTCTCTAGCTCCTGCACCTCCAGCGACGCCATCTCACGCATCTCATCATCGCCCCCCGCCTCTTTCAAAATCTGACGGGCATCCACGAGGTCATCTTGAGACTTCTTCCACGCCTCGTAGGTATTCACCGTTTCCTCTAACGACGAACGCGATTTGGCAATGCGTTGAAACTCAGGCGGATCTCTGGCCACGTCTGGGTCAGCCAGTCGCCGCGTCAGCTCATGGAAGGTTTGCTCAACTGATTTGAGCTTTTCTAATAGATATGTTTCAGCCATAGGACAGAGTCAAAGTAGGTAGAACAGTGGGTCGGGCGTTTAGCCCGGAACCAACCAGCAGACAGGCCGCAACTGGATAACGGGCTACAATCACTGACTGGAGCATTGGAGGTCGCAGAACGCCAACACCACTATCGCTACTTTTTCTCGGTCGGGGCGTCTGTCTGATCAACGCGAGCATCAGTCATGCCATATTTGCGCAAGAAACGCTCAACGCGGCCTTCGGTATCGATGATCTTTTGAGTGCCCGTATAAAACGGGTGATTGCCAGACCACACGTCTACGTGCAGTTCAGGCTTAGTGGAACCGACAGTCATCACAACTTCGCCGTTGCAATAGACTTTCGCGTCTGGATACCACTTGGGGTGAATATCGGGTTTAGCCATGATGGAGTGCCAGTTAAAGAATTTGCCTTACTAATTTAAATTGTAGCTAAGCGATCGCCAGCTCTAGGGAATCTGGACGTAGCTAGCACCGCAGAACCAAAATTAACGCTTGGAGTACTGAGGAGCCTTGCGAGCTTTGTGCAAGCCGTACTTTTTCCGTTCTACAGAACGTGGGTCACGCGTCAAGTAGCCTTCAACTTTGAGCGGCTTGCGGTTATCTGGGTCTAGCTGACACAGCGCCCGCGCCACGCCTAATTTAATCGAGTCGGCTTGTCCAGTTAGACCGCCGCCATGGGCGTTGACCAAAACATCGTACTCGTTCTCTAGACCGAGGGTTTCTAGAGGGGCTTTGGCCACTGCTAAATAGCCCGGATTGAATTGGAGATACAGGTCTCCAGGCTTGCCGTTGATCACCAGTTTCCCTGTGCCAGGCACTAAACGGACGCGGGCGATCGCCGTTTTTCGGCGGCCTGTGCCCCAGTATGTCACCCGGCCTGTTTTCTCAGTCGCTTGCATTAGTCTTCTCCAGGAATTGTCTTAATCGTCAAAATTTCGGGCTGCTGCGCTTGGTGCGGATGGGCAGACCCAGTGTAAACCTTGAGCTTGGTAAAAAGCTGGCGACCCAAGCTGTTTTTAGGCAGCATCCCTTTGACCGCTTGCTCAAGAATCCGTTCAGGAACGCGGGCCTGCAACTTAGCAAACGTTTCTACCTTCATCCCGCCGGGACGACCGGAGTGACGACGGTAAAGTTTCTGCGATCGCTTTTTACCCGTCACGGCGATTTTTTCGGCATTGATCACAATGACGAAATCCCCCGTATCCATGTGGGGCGTGTAGGTAGGCTTCCGTTTGCCCCGTAAAACCATAGCAATTTCGGTAGCCAAGCGCCCTAACCGTTGGTTAGCCGCATCTACGACATACCACTTATGTTCTAAATCGGCTTGGGGTGGAAGATAGGTCTTGTTCATGTGATTTAACCGGATGAATACGCTAAGAAAAGGTGTATGAGCGAGGCTGAAACGGGGTTAGGAGGAAACCTACGAAGCGGGCGCTGACGCTGCCAGAGGCATTGGGAAGCAGAACTGGGGCTGGGAATCAAACCAAATCTCCGGTGAGAATGGAAACTCGGGATAGCCCACCCGCAGCAAACACAGCCCTTGGGGGGGAGCCGCATATCGCACCTCTTCCCGTCGCTGTTGTTGCCAAAGCTGGGTAAAGTCAGCAGGCGATCGCGCCCCTCGGCCCACATCGACCAGCATCCCTACTAGCAGCCGCACCATGCCATACAAGAACCCGCTGGCCTGAATTTCAATCTGTACCAGAGAGCCGCGACGCACACAGTCAGCCGCCTGAACTTCGACCCAAGAATGCGGCCGACTAGAGCCAGCCCGGTGGAAAGCCGCTAAGTGATGCCGCCCCAGCAGCGGCTGTAATGCTGTCTGGATCAGCGACTCGTCTAACGGAGCATTGTAATAATGCCAGCTAAACGGACGCACAAACAGATTTGGGCAAGGATCGGTATAGAGGGTATAACGATAGCGCCGCCAAGAGGCGGAAAAGCGAGCGTGCCAGGTGCGTTCAACCAACGCAGACGCTCGAATTAAAACGTCTTCTGGTAGCCGTG
>CASBQJ010000094.1 GCA_949127705.1 Synechococcales cyanobacterium PMM_0085 | reverse complement strand
TCGTAGAACTCATGCCGCCAGAGGCAATGACGGGAATTGAGATGGCGGTTGCTAACTCCCGTAGCGCCTCTATATTAGGCCCTTGCAGGGTGCCATCCCGATAGATATCGGTGTAAATAATCGCAGCCGCGCCACATTCTGCCATCTGCTGAGCCAGGGCGATCGCCTCTACTTCTGAGGTTTCTAGCCAGCCCCGCGTGGCGACTTTGCCATTGCGGGCATCAATCCCGACGATAATTTGGTCGGGAAACTCTTGGCAAAGCTGGGCGACCAAGGCTGGCTGCTCAACGGCTACTGTACCCAAAATTGCCCAGCGCACGCCTAGATTCAACAGGTTGGCCACGCTCTGGCGATCGCGCAATCCCCCGCCGACTTCAATCGGAATATTGAGGGTCTGGGCGATCGCCTCAATCACAGCTTGGTTCACCGGATGCCCCACCTTCGCCCCGTCTAGGTCTACCAAATGTAGCCGAGTTGCCCCTTGCTCAGCCCACTGGCGGGCGATCGCAATCGGATCTTCATCAAATACTTCAGACTGAGCATAGTCTCCCTGATACAGCCGCACACAGCGCCCTTCTAGGAGATCAATCGCCGGAATTACATCCATCTCTCTCTAGCCTCAACCGTCTATCTGTTTATGATCAATCTTGGCCATTCTATCGGCTAAGCGCCTGACTCAGGGTTGCAAAATAGGCTCATGTCAGATCAGCGTTGGGATTAATTTGACGGGGTAAGCTGTACTAAAACCTGTGTGATCAGCTAGAGTCATAGTAAAGTGAGCGTCTTCTCTACAGGAAACTTTTCCCGCATGAGTCAGCAAGTCGGCAAAATGCATAGGAGTCAGCCCCCTCATCCGCGTCGCAGTCTGCCGACCTGGATTCCGTGCCTCCGGTTAGACGCCCTTGTCCGCTAGCCCTTACCGACTAGGACGGGAAGAGGCTGAGGGTAACAGCTCCGCCTCGCGCGTTTTGCTGCCTAATCGTCAAGAGCTTTGGGTCACCGATAAGCTGCTGTTTGGGTTTCAGCGCTGTCATCGCCGCGCTTTTTTAGATACCTACGGCAACTCAGCCGATCGCGATCCGCCTAGCGATTATTTGTTGAAACTGCGGCAAGACGGAGCAATTCACCAGCGCGAGGTGATGAGTCATCGCCCTACAGCCGAACCGCGCTATCCTCGCTCTAACTGGATCGCCGGAGCCGCCGCAACGCTAGCCCTGATGCAGCAAGGAGTCGATCAAATTACGCGAGGGGTGTTACTGGGAGTGGATCCCACCGGGGCAAACCTAGTCAGTTGCCCTGATTTGTTGATTAAACAACCCGGCGATTCGATTTTTGGCGACTGGCTCTATGCCCCTATGGATATTCGTTTGGGTAAGCGTCCGAAGCTAGACTACCAAATTTCGGTGACGTTCCATGCGTATGTGTTGGCCTCGGTGCAGGAAGCTTGGGCAGAGAACAGCTGGCTGATGTTGCGGCAGCGGGGAACCTATGCGGTTGACCTGGTGGAGATGCTGCCCAAAATGCAGGAGACATTAGAGGACTGTGTGGCGATGCTGCGATCGCAGCAAGAACCTGAGGTGTTTATTGCGCACAACCGCTGCGATCTGTGTCACTGGTTTAGCCATTGCTACGGCATTGCGACCGATGAGCACCATTTGTCGCTGTTGCCAGGCGTGACGCTCAACCGCTTTATTTACCTAAAACAACTGCACCTGACGAGTGTAGAAGCGCTGGCAGCAACCAACCCTAAACTATTAGAGCCCTATCCTGGTTTTGGTAGCCAGGTGGCGCATAAGCTGGTGCAGCAGGCACAGGCGTCCTTGCAGAATCGAGCCATGCTGCGATCGCCGCTCGACGACAGTGCCGGGACACTGATTGCCCACGCAGAATTGCCCACAGCACCCATAGAGCTGTACTTTGACATTGAGGCTGCGCCCGAGCAAAATCTGGTGTATTTGCACGGCGTATTAGTGGTCGATCGGCTCAATCAACAGACTAAGTTTCATCCGCTGCTGGCCGATCGACCCGACCAAGAAGGTTCAATTTGGCAAGACTTTTTAGAATTGGTCTGGCGCTATCCCACCGCTCCGATCTTCCATTTCTGCCCCTACGAGGTGCAGACCGTGAAACGTCTAGCCAGCTACTATGGCACGCCCTACGAGCAGATTGAACCGCTACTGCCTCGGTTTGTAGACTTGCATGAACGCGTGACGCGGCTGGCCACCTTACCGGTCGAAAGCTATGCGCTGAAACCGATTGCCCGCTGGATAGGGTTTAACTGGCAAGATTCAGACGCCAATGGGGCGCAGTCGATTTACTGGTACGCGCAGTGGCTAGAAACGGGCGATCGCACCTATTTAGACGCAATTTTGCGCTACAACGAAGACGACTGCCGCGCGACTCATCGGGTAAAAGACTGGTTGGTTGAGTTTATCCAGTCTTCTAATCAAGATGACCAAGTTTGACAAAATGGATCTAGCAAAAAAATGACACATTTTCTTAGGAAATAGTTTCAGGAGAAATAGTTTCAGGACTGAATTACGGCAGCTGCGGTCACAATGCCTGCCGCTTCTAGGTGTGCTGCGGCTCTCAAAATCAGTGCTTCATTGTAGGGAGCGGCGATCAATTGCACTCCCAACGGCAGGTAGCCCGGTTGTTGAACGGGGACTGACAAAATCGGTAAGCCAATGAAGGAAAGCGGTTGAGTGTATAGGCCCAAGTTTGGCCGAGTTAGCACTTCTGTGCCGCCAATGGTCATTTTTTCTTGGCCAATTAGCGGCGCAACGCAGGGAGTGGTGGGTGCCAAAATCAGATCAACCTGCTGAAATAGCTCTCGAACGCGATCGCGATACCAGCGGCGAAACCGTTGGGCTTGCACATACCACTGACCGGGAACCATGGCACCCGACAGGAAGCGATCGCGGGTACCGGGATCAAAATCGTAGGGTCGCTGTTTCAGATTGTCAAAATGCAGGGTGCTGCCTTCGCAGGTCGTAATCACGTAGGCAGCAGCCCGCGCTCGGTGGGCTTCGGGAATGGTCACTCGCTGCACTGCGCCCAATGCCTCAGCGACCTGTTCAACGGCGGCGATCGCCTCCGGTTCAGCTCCGGTGGCAAAATAACCATCGGCGATCGCAATTCGCAGCCCCTCTATGCCTAAGCCAAGTTGGGGCAGACAGGGTTCGGGCGGGCGGCTGGTACAGACCGGATCGTGGGGATCAGCTCCCTGCATCAGGTCAAAACTGAGCGCCAAATCGCGTACCGAGCGCCCAAACGGGCCAATGTGGTCAAAACTGCTGGCAAACAGCGCACACCCCGATCGAGACAGTCGTCCGTAGGTGGGTTTGAGGCCAAAAATGCCGCATAGCGCCGCAGGCACCCGAATCGACCCATTCGTATCTGAACCCAAGCTGAGAGGCACGAGTCCTCCGGCAACGGCGGCGGCTGAGCCACCCGACGAGCCACCTGCCACTCGCGTCAGGTCGTGGGGGTTGTGCGTTGCGCCATAATGGCTGTTCTCTGTTGTAAACCCATAGGCGTACTCGTCCATATTCAGCCCGCCGACTAAGACGGCTCCTGCCCGCCTCAGAGCAGCTACAGCGGCCGCATCCTGGGTGGCTGGCTGATGGTCTCGATTAATTTTGGAGCCCGCTAGGGTAACTAATCCGGCAATATCAAACAGGTTTTTGACCGCAAAGGGCACCCCCGCCAACGGGCCTGGATCTTGCCCAGCCGCGATCGCCCGATCCACTGCCACCGCATCAGCCAGAGCTTGCGCCGTCATCACGTCGGTAAATGAATTCAGCGCTCGATCGCCTGTGGCAATGCGCTCTAAGGCATGACTGACCATCGTTTTGGCGCTCAGTTCGCCGGCTCGGACTGCCGTAGCAATGGCTGTTGCATCGGCCTGATTTAGATCTAGAGACATTGGGATAGGGGGAAATAGAGGTTAAATACTGATGGATGAATAAGACTGATGGATGAATAAAATGGGATGGATAGGTCGCGCTAGGGCTGGAAGATGGGCGCAGCTTCAATCTCTGTAGGCAGCGCAAACTCTAACACGAGTTGGGCGATCGCGGCAGTCCGGATCATATTGTCCACCACACCCGGTCTACAGTCTGGCGGAATTGGCAAACCCAAAATCTGCGACATCTGATCAACATACTGTTCTGGATTGAGCACGAGTTCGGGAACGTTGGAGGAGGTCATGCCACTGTGATCTGAAAGATGCCCCTCAGTCTATGCGGTCGCTTCTTGTAAAATCAAGCACCTGGCTCGATTAAACCTGCCATAGGGCAAATCTCTTAGAGCCATGCTCCAGCCCCCGTAAACCGTTAAAATACGCTGGGTATCATGGCGTAGGCGGAGCATTGGCATGGCAGAGGCAACGATTGGGATCATTGGTGGCAGCGGCTTGTATCGCATGGAAGCACTAAAAGATCTGCGCGAAGTAGAGATCAATACACCCTTTGGCAAACCATCAGATGCCATAATTTTGGGCACATTAGACGGGACGCCTGTTGCCTTTTTGGCGCGACATGGACGCAACCATAGCTTGATGCCCTCGGAATTGCCGTTCCGAGCTAACATTTATGCCATGAAATCGTTGGGCGTAGACTATTTGATTTCGGCTTCAGCGGTGGGTTCTCTCAAGGCAGAGGCCAAACCGTTAGATATGGTCGTACCCGATCAGTTTATCGATCGCACCAAAAGCCGCGTCTCCACTTTCTTTGGCGAGGGAATTGTGGCTCACATTGCGTTCGGTGAGCCAATTTGCCCAAACCTAGCAGCCGTATTGACAGAGGCGATCGCCAGTCTCAACCTGCCGGACGTTACCGTGCACCCAGGCGGCACCTACGTCTGCATGGAAGGGCCTGCCTTTTCCACCAAAGCCGAATCCAACCTCTACCGCAGTTGGGGGGCTACCATCATCGGCATGACCAATTTACCCGAAGCCAAGCTGGCGCGAGAAGCTGAAATTGCCTATGCCACCCTGGCGCTGGTCACCGACTACGACTGCTGGCATCCTGACCACGACAGCGTCACGGTGGATATGGTAATCGGTAACTTGACTAAAAACGCCGTCAACGCCCAGCAGGTGATTCAAGCCACTGTCCGCCGCCTCAGCCAAAACCCGCCCCCTTCCGAGGCTCACACAGCTCTAAAATATGCCATCTTGACGCCCTTAGACAAGGCTCCGGCCGTCACCAAAGAAAAGCTGGGTTTGTTGTTGAAAAAATATCTGTAGATCCGAAAAAATATCTGTAGATCCCGTGAACC
>CASBQJ010000093.1 GCA_949127705.1 Synechococcales cyanobacterium PMM_0085 | reverse complement strand
GTTTCAAGTCAAAGCCAATCTGGTCGTGCCGCTGCTGATCACCGATCCAGATGCCGCGTCTGCCTTACCGCGTCTCTGGGGCTTACTGGTCGCCCATCAATGCTCTGCTACTCGCCAGTGGCAACCGTTTGAGACTGACCTCTTGAATCAGGTTGCTGTACAGATGGCGATCGCCATTCAGCAAGCCGAACTGTATCGCCAGTTGCAAACCGAGTTAGCTGAGCGTCGCCACACCGAAGCGAGCCTGCGCGTGAGCGAGCAACGCTACGCCACCCTCACGGAAATGTCTCCAGTGGGGCTTTTCCAAACCGATGCGGTGGGCAATTGTCTCTATGTCAATGAGCGTTGGTGCCAAATTGCTGGACTACCCCCAGCAGAGGCAACAGGCTTTGGCTGGATCAATGGCGTTCATCCAGCCGATCGCGACGTGTTTTCTACAGAATGGCATGCATCAGCGCAGGCAGGCTGTCCCTTTTATCTGGAATATCGGTGCCAAAAGGCAGCCGGACAAATTACCTGGGTATTGGGTCAAGCGGTGGTAGAGCGGGGAGCGACGGGGGAAATTATCGGCTATGTGGGCACTATTACGGATATCAGCGATCGCAAACAGGCTGAGGTCGCTCTCAACCAACTGAATCGAGACTTACAGGCAGGTGAACGCAAGTTCCGAGCCATTTTTAACAACACGTTTCAGTTTATCGGTCTATTAGCTTTAGATGGCACTCTGCTAGAGGCGAACCAGGCTGCCTTAGCTTTTGGCGACTTGCAGTTAGAAGACTTGATCAATCGCCCTTTCTGGGAGTGTCACTGGTGGACTATGTCAGCGGCAACCCAGCGCCAATTGCAACAGGCGATCGCCCGTGCGGCTCAAGGCGAATTTGTGCGCTACGAAGTGGATATTTTAGGAGCAGGCGGTCAGATTAGTACCATTGATTTTTCCCTGCGCCCGCTCAGAGATGAATTTGGGCAGGTCATCCTACTGATTCCGGAAGGGCGAGACATTAGCGATCGCAAGCAAGCAGAAGCCTCGTTGCAGCAGCTCAATCAGGAGCTAGAAACGAGGGTACAGGAGCGCACAGCAAAGCTACAAGCCAGTGAAGCCAGGTTGCGAGAGGCACAGCGGATTGCCCATGTGGGCGACTGGGAATTTGCTTTAGCGTCCCAAACCATCACCTGGTCTGAAGAACTGTTTCGGCTGTTTGAATGCGATCCAGCTCAGGGTGAGCCAGAGTACGCTGGGCATCTTCAAAGCTACGTACTTGAATCTCGCCTTCAACTGGAACACGCTGTGCAGCAAGCAGCGACGCTGGGCACGCCCTATGAGCTAGAGCTACAGTTCTCGCGTGCCGATGGCTCCGTGAGATGGCTCTTCGCTCGTGGGGAAGCCGTGCGGAATGCTCAGGGAGCGATCGTCAAGCTGCTGGGCACTGCGCTGGATATCACCGATCGCAAGCAAACCGAAGTACAACTGCGCCACCTGTCCGATCGCCTGACGCTGGCAGTGAAGTCTGGAGCGATCGCCATCTGGGATTGGAACGTCACAGAGAACATTCTTACCTGGGATGAACGGATGTATGCACTGTATGGCATCACGCCCGACCAGTTCACCAGCGTCTACGATGCCTGGGCAAAGAGCGTACATCCCGACGATCGCTCCTTTGCCGAAGCCGCACTGCAACACACTTTAGCAGGTGAGAAAGACTACGATGTCGAGTTTCGGGTCATTCATCCCGATGGCACCATCCGCTTCCTCAAAGCCTACGCACTCATGGAACGCGACGAACAGGGTGAGCTAAAGCAGATGGTTGGGATTAACTATGACATTACCGAGCATAAGCAGATAGAACAAGCTTTACAACAACTCACGATCGATCTCCAGCGATCGAACCAGGAGCTAGAGCAATTTGCCTACGTGGCCTCCCACGATTTACAAGAACCGCTGCGAGCCATCACCAGCTATACCCAACTGCTGGCAAAACGGTATCAGGGGCAGTTAGATGAGAAAGCCGACAAATATATCTACTACGTCGTGGATGGGGCAGCCCGGATGCAGCAACTCATCCAGGATCTACTCGCCTATTCACGGGTGGGCAGGTATGAGTTAAAGCTGCAACTCACAGACTGTAACGCCGTTCTCCAGCAGGTGCAACAAAATTTACAAGCAGCGATCGCCGAAAGCAATGCCATTCTTACCATTGACCTTTTACCAACCATCTTTGCCGACACCGTTCAGGTGACGCAGTTATTTCAAAATCTAGTGGGCAATGCGCTCAAATATCGGGGCGATGCACCGCCCATGATTAGAGTCTCTGCAAGACACCAGAGTAACGCATGGGTATTCTCGATTCAGGACAACGGTATTGGTCTTGAACCCCAATATGCTGAGCGGATCTTTGAGATTTTTCAGCGGCTCCATACTCGGCGAGAATATGAGGGTACAGGCTTGGGCTTAGCCATTTGCAAAAAGATTGTTGAGCGACATCACGGACATCTTTGGGTCGAGTCGCAATTAGGTCAGGGAGCCTTATTCTGCTTTACCTTGCCAGCGCTGCTCAATGGTTAGGGACTAGCACGAACATAAACCACCAGTTTCGACTGCGCTCAACTTGCCACCGTCGAAGGTTGAGCGTAGTCGAAACCTGGCTGATGGGTAGATTATGAGTCCGCAGATCCTTAGAGGTGTTTGGTAGCAAAAAACAACTGTCAAGCCTGCAACAAACAAATTCTAAGCAATGCTTTTAGTCGTCAAGCAAAGGAACAGTAAGAACGTATGCCCAATCTACAAAACCTTTCTGTCATCGAGATTTTGCTAGTTGAAGATTCACCCAGTGATGCCGAGCTGACGATCGAAACCTTCAATGACAGCAAAATTCTTAACCAGATCCATGTGGCAGAAGATGGAGTCGAAGCGTTAGACTTCCTTTTTAAAAGAGGGGAATATAAGGATGCACCACGCCCAGATCTGATCTTGCTCGATCTTAATCTGCCCAAGAAAAATGGGCGTGAAGTCTTAGCGGAGATTAAAGGTGATCCCGAACTGCAAACGATTCCTGTCGTCGTCCTCACAACCTCTGCCGCTGAAGAAGATATTCTGCGCAGCTATCAGCTACATGCCAACTGCTAC
This sequence comes from Synechococcales cyanobacterium PMM_0085, assembly GCA_949127705.1. Lineage (GTDB taxonomy): Bacteria > Cyanobacteriota > Cyanobacteriia > Elainellales > Elainellaceae > CASBQJ01. The sequence goes on along the minus strand of CASBQJ010000093.1, from coordinate 870 downwards.
ATCACCAAGCCTGTTGACTTGGAGCAATTTACCAAAATCGTCAAATTGATCTCAGATTTCTGGTTTGCTGCCGTACGCCTGCCTCCCTCGTCGGTTTAAACCCTCTCTCACCACCTTCATATGCGCCTCTCCATTCTGCTTGTCGAAGACAATCCGGCGGATGCCGATCTACTGCTAGACAGCCTGACGCAAGACGACGGCAGCAGTGTATGGCAGGTAAGACACGTCGAACGGTTGAGTGAGGCACTGCAAGCATTAGAGCAACAGCCCGTCGATGTGGTACTACTCGATTTGTCCCTTCCTGATTCGCAGGAACTGGATAGTATTACTCACCTTCAGGCGGTTGTTCCCCACCTGCCGATCGTGATGTTGACAGGCAGAGACGATACGCAGGTCGCAGTGCAAGCGGTTGCCAAGGGCGCTCAAGACTATTTAGTGAAAGGGCAAATTACCACGCCCTTATTAACGCGTGCCATTCATTATGCGATTGAACGGACGCAGATCCTGAAACAACTGCAAGCGAGTGAGAACCGGTTTCGAGCAGTCTTCAACCAAACCTTTCAATTTATGGTGTTGCTCTCTCCCACTGGCATTGTCCTGGAAGTCAATCAGGCACTTGCCAGCGTTGAAGGGACTGGGCTTGCAGAGCTACTTGATCGTCCGATCTGGCAGACGAAGCGATGGGGCTACACTGAATCGATCCAGCAATGGATGAAAACCGCGATCGCGACGGCGGCACAAGGGCAACTGGTGCGTGAGGAAATCCAGGTGCTTGCCCCTCAAGGCGAACTGCGCTGGCTTGACTTTTCGCTTAAGCCGTTAACCGACGAGACCCAGCAAGTCGTGCTGCTGATTGCCGAAAGCCATGAC
>CASBQJ010000092.1 GCA_949127705.1 Synechococcales cyanobacterium PMM_0085 | reverse complement strand
GCCCCTACCCCCCCGGTAAACCGATAGATTTTCCGCCCTAAGGATGACAAAGAACAGGCCACCTCCCCAAAGCGTCATCTATGAAGATAGAGAAGCTACTTGAAACAAACTGTTACAATGCGTTACAGAGGCGTAAATCTTGCTCTTCCCCCCGCAAAACCCATGCAAACTGCCGAGACTGCCCAGATTAAAGATGCACCCACCCGGTTAGCGGTAGCTGAACCCCTCAAGCCAGAAGAGGGACATCTCAAATCTGCCCACGATGCGTCACTCACCGAACCACTCCGCTACGACCCAGTGGCGATCGCCCAGCACTACAAGTCTCGTCCCTTGCAGGTTGGCAGACGCATCATTGCTATCTTTCTGCCCTTCATCAATTTTGCTGTCGGGCTGTGGTGGGACAAGCGGCTTGGGCACATAGAGCGCAATCAGCCGCGTCGCGCCATCCGTCTGCGGGAAATGCTGACCAACCTAGGGCCAGCATCAATCAAAGTGGGTCAAGCCCTATCGACCCGACCCGACCTAGTGCCTGCCGCTTATTTGGACGAGCTGACCAAGCTACAAGATCAGCTGCCGCCCTTCCCCAACGAAATCGCCTTTCGGTTTATTGAAGAAGAATTGGGCGATCGCCCTGAACATATCTACGCCGAGCTGTCAGCTGACCCAATCGCCGCTGCCTCCTTGGGGCAGGTGTATAAAGGAAAACTCAAAACCGGTGAAACGGTTGCCGTCAAAGTGCAGCGACCCGGCCTAGCCGAAAACATTACCCTCGACCTCTACATTTTGCGCACCCTTGCCAGTTGGGCAGGCAAGTTCTTTACGCGCATCGGGAGTGACTTGGTAGGCATCATGGACGAATTCGGTGCCCGCATCTTTGAAGAGATGGACTACACCCACGAAGGGCAAAATGCCGAACGGTTTGCCCAGCTCTACGGCCACATGACCGACATCTACGTCCCCCGCATCTATTGGGAATATACCCATCGGCGGGTGCTGACGATGGAGTGGATCAATGGCGTCAAGCTGACCAAGCCCGAAGAGGTGCGCGCCCAGGGCGGAGATGCGGCTTACTTAGTGGATGTGGGAGTGCAGTGTTCCCTGCGGCAGCTGTTAGAGCACGGATTTTTCCACGCCGATCCCCATCCCGGCAACCTGCTGGCCACGCCCGATGGCAAGTTAGCCTACCTCGACTTTGGCATGATGAGCGAGGTCAAGCCTCAACAGCGCTATGGGCTGATTGAAGCGATCGTCCACATGGTAAACCGTGATTTTGAAGGGCTGGCCAACGATTACGTCAAGCTCGATTTTCTCACCGCCGATACTGACCTAACGCCAATTATCCCAGCCCTATCGACGGTGTTCAACAATGCCCTTGGCTCCAGCGTGGCAGAGCTGAACTTCAAGAGCATTACCGATCAGCTCTCCGACGTGATGTACGAATATCCGTTTCGGGTGCCCGCCTACTATGCGCTGATCATTCGCTCGCTGGTGACCCTAGAGGGGATTGCGATTAACGTTGATCCCAACTTTAAGGTACTCAGTAAAGCCTACCCCTACGTGGCCAGACGGCTGCTAACCGATTCGTCTCCAGAGCTGCGCGCGTCCCTGCAAGACCTGCTGTTCAAAAACGGCAGTTTCCGCTGGAACCGGTTAGAAAACCTGCTCAACAATGCCAAAGACAGTGCCGATTATGACCTAAGCACGGCATTTGACCAAGCTGCTAACTTTTTGTTCTCAGAGCGGGGCGACTTTATTCGTGAATACCTGGTAGACGAAATTGTCAAAGGGGTAGATAGTTTTGGTCAAACGACCGTGCAGCGCTTTACCTCAGCTATTCGAGACCGGATTGGGTTAGGTAATCCTACCCCTGTGGCGGCACCGCCAGAGCAAAAAAATCTGGAACATCTGGCTCGGATTATGACCATTTTGCGCGAGACGCCCGGTTTTGACCCAATGCAGCTGGTGCCGCTTGTGCCCAACCTGCTGCTGCGTCCCGAAACTCAGCGGATGGGTCAACAAATTGCTGGCGGCCTAGCCCAACGGGCAGCAGCTCGGTTTATCCGAGAATTTCTGTTGCCTGCCGATCCGGGAGTGGCTAACGGTGGCTCAGCACCCGCAACTGCTGGCAGCAACGCCTTGCCGCCAGAGACGCGGCCTCCACTGGTTTTATCCGCCTCGCGCCGTTAGAAATCGTATTTTTTGGGACTATCCTGAGTAGTAATCAGCTTTGGCGTTTTCGCGAAACAAAGTCTGCCATACACTTCGACCCCACCGGGAATCGTATGATGGGTGCAACTCTGTGAGCAACAGCGCGGTATGCAGGTGGATCAACTGAAAGACCTTTGTTGGCTGGAGCAGGTGCAGCCCGGTGATCGCCCAGAAGTGGGAGATAAGGCATCCAATTTGGCGCTGGTGATGCAGCGTGGGTATCCGGTAATTCCTGGCTTTGTGGTGCCGCATCGGGTGTTCCGTCGGTTTTTGTCAGACATTAACTGGCTAGAACCGCTGTTTGGCGATTTACCCGATTCGGCTCTCTATGTGGATGTGAACAATGCCCGACAGTTGCAGGCGATCGCCCAACAAATTCGTCAGGCGATTGTCACCACTCCGCTGGAGGATGACTGGCTAGCGCAGATTGAGACCCAGGTGCAGGCATGGCAGGCTCCCATGCTAATTTTGCGCCCCTCACTGGCGCTAATGCCTCAACTAGAACCCGCTTTGACGACCAGCACCCGGGGTCTGCTGAGTGCCCAAGTGTGTCGAGCCGAACGGGGGGCGATCGCTCGCGGATTGCGCCAGGTGTGGGCAGAGTTATTTCGAGCCAAAAGTTTGTTTTATTGGCAGCGATCGCACCTGCAACTGCACCAGCTGCGCCTAGGGGTGTTGGTGCAACCGATTCAGTCGGCGATCGCGGCGGGTGATGCCCATATCGGTAGCTGCCGCTTAGAAATTCGCTCGGTTTGTGGGCTGGGCATGGCGCTGACATGGGGAGACATTACCCCCGACAGGGCGCAGCTTCATCCGGCTACCGGAGCGCTACAGACCCAAACAACGGGTCTAAAAACCCATGCCTATCGCTTGGCGGCTG
>CASBQJ010000091.1 GCA_949127705.1 Synechococcales cyanobacterium PMM_0085 | reverse complement strand
CAGACGATGACGGGCAAGATTGCACGATGAAAATAGGTAACCGTCCCATTGCGATGGGTGCGATGTGAACAACAGGCACAGTGAACCTGCTCGGAACAGAAGTATTCCACGCCATCCAACGCTACCAACCGTTGTCCGCCGAGCACCTCGTACTGGCGTAACACCCCGCGTGAGTGCAGCGTCTGATACACCCACTCAAACACCCCAAAGAGTTGTCGTGCAGGAATCAGGTCGAGAATATTTTTAATCTGGTTATCGCTCGGGATCTGGGCTGCCCCAAACAGGGTTTGAACGTTATCTTTGCCGTTTCGACTCTGGACTTGGCGTTGATACTCTAAAAAAGACGCACATTGCATAAAAAATACCCCAAAGGCGCTCAATACCACATCCTTCAACGCGTACCGCTGGTTTGGACTCGCTTTACGCGGGTCATTAATCCCGGTAATCACCTGCTGGAATTGGCCCATCAACGTCGCAAAGTTTACGATTTCTTCCATCACGCAGCCTACATCTACTTGACTGACCTGATCTTCCTTTGAACGCTTCCTCCTATGTCTGTATACTGCCTAGCAAATCCAAATTTATAATTGCTGGTCACAACGGGTGAAACTTCAACCATTGATTGTGTATAGTGCATAATTAAGGATTGCGTGGCCAGTTCACGGGTCTACTTAGCTAGGCCGCTTTTCATCCTAGCTAGGCGTCCGGCTTTGCCTTCTGGCACTCCTTTTCTTACCCCAATCGCGCGATCGCCTAGGGCAGCATGACTCAATCCAAGCGCAGCACCACGCCGTCTATTTCTGAAACTGATTCAGCTCGTAATCATCTGACTCAGGTCTATCAAAAGCTGAATATTGCCGAACAGGCAATGGTGCAGCTGTTTTCAATTATTTATGAACCCATCAGCCGCTCGCTATTCCTCAACTGCTGGAATTATCTGAGTGAGAAAGATCGCGACGGCAAGTCATTTACAGCAGCGACCATCAAGCCATTGATCGATCGCCTCATCCAACGGGGGGTGCTGGTGCAACCCGGCGGGTTAGGGCCGCAATGCCATCCGCTGCTGGCAGAAATTGCCACGCGTGATCTAGTCCGCGCCAACAAGTTTGAGCGATTTGTGCAAGCCGTTGAGAAGGGATTTCCTGCTCCTAGACGCTGGAAAGGCGGCCCGATTGCATTTACCACCGATCGCCAGCTGATTCGTGAGATCCGTCTGGGAATTTACCGCAACGATATCGCCCTAATTCGCAAACAGTTAGAAGACTATTACAAATACAGCTATCAAAAAGACAAAATGTCGCTCGATGGCATTTTCTTACGCGTCTGCGATAATCCATTCGATGCCGAGTGGTTTCGCACCCTCTCGCCAAAGCTATACGAAGATGCCCTAGTCAGCATTCTGAATCATTCGATGCTGGAGTTGACCCCAGCCACTGCTGCTGTATCACTGCTGAAAGAGGATGTTGCGGATCAAAGTGCAGCAGAATTGTCGTTGATGGCAGTGATCTACATTGAGCACTGCTTGCTGCGCGGCAATTTGGCCGAAGCGCAACGGGCGTTAGAGCAGATTCCCAAGGCGCAGCAAGGTCGAGTTACCTCCCTCTGGGGATCGCTGGCCTTCTTTCGGGGAGAAGATGCTGAGGCGATCGCCCACTTCTCGGCGGCCCTACAGGCACTCAAAAAAGCTAGCGGCAAACGCAAGGTTTACTTTCAAGCCATCAGCGGCTTATTTTTTGTTCTGGCATTGCTCAAAGACGGCTCTGCTGAACGCTTAAAGGAAGCTGCCGAGTATGCCAGTATTGCTCGTCAATCGAAGCACTGGCTGAGTCCTACCTATACGGCACTCGAAAATCTGATTAACGTGCAGCAGGGCGATCTCGCTAAAAAGGGACTATTGCTAAATCTGCCGATCGCCCCCCATTTGGCTGGCAATAGTTTTGAAACCCTGTTTTGCTGCTTCTGTCTCTATTGGGTTGATCCGACTGTGGCCAAGCGAGACTTACCCCGGCTGCTAGAACCCTTTTATATGGATGCTAAGGCAGCGGGATATTTGGGCATGGCCAAAGCTGCCGCCGAACTGCTGCTCAAGCTCAATCCGCGCAGTCCTTACGGGATCGAAGGCTCCGCTTTGGTAGCGGGCAGCGGCATCCGATCGCTGGTCGATATCATTCAGCCCCAAGAGCCGTGGGAACTGTGCCTCAATGCGCTGACGAATCTGCGCAAAGAGCCGGGTCAAAGTGGCACAAAATCAGAATCAGCCCAGCGGTTGGCCTGGTTTATCACCTTGTACCCCCATGTCGGCTGTCAGATCCAGCCGCGAGAACAATCGCTGACGGCCAAAGGTAGCTGGAGTAAAGGTCGCCCGATCGCCCTTAAACGCCTCAAAACCAACAGCGGCGAGATTTCTTACCTGACCCCGCAAGACCTGCGGGTGTGTGCTCAAATTCAAGCTGACCCCTATGGTTGGGGTAATCAAGCAGACTATCGCTTTGGCGAGAAGGCGATCGCGGCCTTAATTGGCCACCCCTGTGTGTTTTGGGAAGACTCCCCAACTACACGGGTAGAGCTAGTCAAGGGAGAGCCAGAGCTGCTAGTGAAAAAGGGGAAAGCAGATCAGCTCACCCTACAATTCTCACCCGAACTCAAAGACGGTCAAGACCTGCTGATTCTTCAAGAAAGCCCCACCCGGCTCAAGCTGATTGAAGTCACCGCTGAGCATCGCCGCATTGCGGATATCTTGGGGGCAAAAAATCGGTTGGAGGTGCCTGCGGCGGCCACCGAACGGGTGCTGTCGGCGATTCATGCCATTTCGAGCGTGGTGACGGTACACTCCGATATTGGCGGTGGGGTGGCCACAGAAGAGGTCACCTCTGATCCCAAACCCCACTTGCACCTGCTACCCGCCAACGCCGGGTTAAAGGTAGCCGTGTTGACCCGTCCCTTTGCCCAAGGTGGGCCATACTATCGACCGGGGGCAGGCGGTGAAACTGTGATTGCCGAAATTGAGGGCAAGCGGCTGCAGACGACCCGGAATTTGCGCGAAGAGAAGAAGCTGGCTAATGCGGCGATCGCCGCCTGTCCGATTTTATCTGAGCAAGAGCAGCACGAGAATGAATGGCTGATCGAAGAACCAGACGCGTGCCTAGAGTTTCTGGTCGAAGCGCAGGCGCTAGGCGACAGCATTGTGATCGAACACCCAGAAGGGGAGCGCTTCCGCGTCAGCCACCAGGCCAGCCTCCAAGATTTCAAAATCAACATCAAACGCCAGAACGATTGGTTTGCCACCGAAGGCGGCTTAGAACTCAACGACCAGCTGGTGCTGGATATGAAACAGCTCATGCAGCTGCTAGAGAAAACCCCTAGCCGCTTCATTCCCCTGGGCGACGGTCAATTTTTGGCTCTAACGCAAGAATTCCGTAAACGGCTAGATGAACTGCGCGCCTTTTCTGTAAAATCTGGCCAAGGGGTGCGGCTGCATCCCCTGGCCGCTCTGGCGGTCGAAGACTGGATGGATGAGGTCGGAGATCTAAAAACCGACAAACACTGGAAAGCACACCTGCAGCGGCTGCGCGACAGCCAAACCTTTGAGCCAGAGCTGCCGTCAACCCTGCAAGCTGAGCTGCGCGACTACCAGCTCGACGGCTTCCGCTGGCTGGCACGATTGGCCTATTGGGGGGTAGGGGCGTGCCTCGCCGACGACATGGGATTGGGCAAAACCCTGCAAGCGCTGGCGCTGATTTTGACCCGCGCCCCAGAGGGTGCCACTCTGATTGTTGCACCAACCTCGGTGGGGACCAACTGGAT
>CASBQJ010000090.1 GCA_949127705.1 Synechococcales cyanobacterium PMM_0085 | reverse complement strand
TCCTAGAACATATACGGCGTTGGGTAAGCTGCCATTTAAAGAATCAGAGAAAAATCAGAGATTAATCTAGGGCGTAGCGTAGCAAGTTTGAAGGTTCCATAAAGCAACGACCCATTTGCGACTCATTGATTAAAGAGTTAATGTAGTTGCAGCAGATTCAGTGTGCTAAGGATGACGGATACCCCGCCCTGTTTGTTATGGTTACTTTTAAGAATGAGGCATGTTTGGTTTGCCACACGAATGCTGTGGCCAGCAGGTCTTGCCAGGTTCAGCTTAGAGTCCAGCATCGTGGCTTAGCAGTATTTTTCAAGGAGTAGGGCACTGTGGTTTCAACAAAAGAAGCAACTCAATCGACAATTTCTGCACTACCCACCCCCGCTGCACCTAAGGGGGTAGCAGCTACAGAACTCCGTCCTTGGGGTTCTTTTACAATTTTGGAAGAAGCGCGAGGATACAAAATCAAGCGGATTGAAGTCAAGCCAGGGCATCGCCTCAGTTTGCAAATGCACCACCATCGCAGCGAACACTGGATTGTGGTATCAGGGACTGCCAAGGTAGTTTGTGGCGAAAAAGAAATGCTGTTGTTCAGCAATCAATCTACGTATGTCCCCCCTTGCACCTCGCATCGGCTAGAAAATCCTGGCGTCATTCCGCTGATTCTGATTGAAGTTCAAAATGGCGAGTATCTCGGTGAAGATGATATCGTCCGGTTTCAGGACGACTATTCTCGAGCTAACTAACCCACGCCTGCTTAACTCTTGATTTCGGAAGCAGATTAAGGCGCTGAACAAGCCTGTAGACAACGCTCTACGCTCTTTTTGTCAATTCCTTTTAATTCTTTTGTGGAGAGCAATCCATGTTGCTCAATCAGGAGCTTTGCACGCAGCAAAGCTCTTTTTTAGTCAGATGGCGGATTAGGAGCTGAACCAATGCTGCCTAGAATCAGCGAGCCACATCAGGTAGAACGCATCCATTTCTCTAATGCATCCATTTTTCGCGGTAAAATCAGCGCATCCATTTCCAGTAAATCCCTGGGCTAAGCATGATTCACCTCAGTGCAGCTGCGGTTGTTGAAATCAATCGTCTTAAGACTCGTCACCCCGAGCCCCACGCTCTGTTTCGGCTAAAAGTTGAAGCAGGAGGGTGTGAGAACTGGTATTACACGCTAGCGTTCGACTCAAAAGTAGCGGCCGAAGACTCCATCTGGCATTGTCAGGGAGTAGACGTTACCGTCGATGCCCAAAGCCTAACTTACTTAGACGAGCTAACCGTAGACTACTCTGAAGATCTGATGGGTGGCGGGTTTCGCTTCAACAACCCACAGGCGATCGCAAGCTGCGGTTGCGGCAACTCCTTCTCAATTGACCTATCTCTACCTAAAAAATAAGCGCTTACACCGAGGCAACAGAGGTAGAGCTGCCAAAACCAGATTCAGGCCGTCTGTGGCACAGCACCACGTGAATATGGCATGCAAAGGGCATATTTTGAATTAGTTCTAAACTTAAATTGACAGTTGGCTCCAAAACTCGGTATGCTTGAAGACTGTGAAAAGTTAGACCTACAAGCGGCAGAGTACGCCATTCGTCCATGCCTACAATTCAACAGCTGATTCGGACTGAGCGCCAAAAATTAACGAAGAAAACCAAATCACCAGCGTTGAAGAGTTGTCCTCAACGTCGTGGTGTTTGCACTCGGGTTTATACCACAACGCCCAAAAAGCCAAACTCTGCGCTCCGCAAAGTTGCGCGGGTGCGTCTGACATCTGGGTTTGAGGTAACAGCCTACATTCCAGGTATTGGGCACAACCTACAGGAACACTCTGTAGTGATGATTCGCGGAGGTCGGGTCAAAGATCTTCCTGGGGTTCGCTACCACATTATTCGCGGAACTCTCGACACTGCTGGGGTCAAGGATCGCAAGCAAGGGCGTTCTAAATACGGAGCCAAGCGACCTAAGGCAGGTGCCGCCGCTGCCGCCGCAGGCAAGAAGAAGAAATAGAATAGCTCGCAGGAAGGTTCTGAGCTGAAGGATTAAACTGAGAGGTTAGCGATCGCCTCACTAGAAAATTCCTTAAGGCCATTTGGGTATCAGCCCTTAAACTGTCCTGCCCTCCGGCTTTTTATATGCTCATGTTAAGGTGATAGGCGTTCAAGTGTAGAGGCGCTAGCGAAGCTTCTCTTCGTTAGTTAGAAAATCCCTCCCTAGCCTCACTCCGGTTCTATAGATAGACTCTATTGGCCTTAGCTACGAAAAACTGTCGTAAGACTGTTGATAGATCGTAAGTCTCGTTTGTTTTAGTCCCAAGCTCTAAGGTTTACTAAACGTATGTCCCGCCGCACTGTTATCCAAAAGCGTCCGGTTCCTCCCGATCCCACGTACAACAGCCGCCTCGTTAGTATGACGGTACGGCGTCTGATGTACTCTGGCAAAAAATCTATTGCGTCTGGCATCATCTACGATGCATTTAATTTGATTCAAGAGCGGACTGGTTCTGACCCACTTGAGGTGTTTGAGAAAGCAGTTCGCAATGTTACTCCTCTGGTAGAAGTGAAAGCTCGCCGTGTGGGTGGGGCAACCTATCAGGTGCCAATGGAAGTGCGATCTGATCGAGGAACCGCTCTGGCACTGCGTTGGCTCATTCAGTTCTCTCGCTCTCGTTCTGGCCGTACCATGGCCGGCAAGCTGGCAAACGAACTAATGGACGCCGCCAACGAGACAGGTAGTGCTATTCGCAAGCGTGAAGAAACCCATCGGATGGCAGAGGCAAACAAAGCATTTGCTCACTATCGTTACTAGACTGTGCAGATATCTTCAAGCCCAGATATCCCTAACCATTTACAGAACCGCAGGTCTGTCACGGGGCAAGGCTAAAGCATAGAATCGTAACAGAGGCAGTCACGCGAACGTTGACCGCACAGACTAAGGAGGTAGCCGTGGTACGCAGCATCCCGCTGGAAAGAGTAAGAAATATCGGAATTGCAGCTCACATTGATGCAGGCAAAACCACCACAACGGAGCGAATTCTGTTCTATTCCGGGGTTGTCCACAAGATGGGCGAAGTTCACGACGGAACCGCCGTGACCGACTGGATGGAACAGGAGCGGGAGCGCGGCATTACGATTACGGCTGCTGCGATCAGCACCGCTTGGACTCGACGTGACCCTAAGGATTTAACTAAAGCTGAGCCTGGGGCACCCGAACACCGAATTAATATCATTGATACTCCTGGACATGTGGACTTCACAATTGAAGTTGAGCGTTCAATGCGAGTATTAGATGGGGTGATTACGGTTCTTTGTGCCGTAGGCGGTGTGCAGCCTCAAACAGAAACTGTTTGGCGGCAAGCCGATCGCTATCATGTACCCAGGATTATATTCGTCAACAAAATGGATCGAACCGGAGCAGACTTTTTTAAGGTCTATGCTCAGGCATGCGATCGCCTTAGAACCAACGCTGTTCCAATCCAAATCCCAATTGGCAGCGAAGATAAGTTCAAAGGTATCGTCGATCTGGTACGGATGCGTGCTTATCTTTATACCAACGATTTGGGAACTGATATTCAAGAGACTGACATTCCCATCGAAGTCAGGGAGGTCGTTAACGAGTACCGCATCAAATTGATTGAGTCGGTTGCAGAAACTGATGATGGTTTGACAGAGAAGTATCTCGAAGGCATAGACCTGACTGAAGACGAGGTACGTACGGCCTTGCGTAAAGGCACTACTGCAGGCACAATCGTGCCGCTGCTGTGTGGCTCAGCCTTTAAAAATAAAGGGGTACAAGTCCTGCTAGATTGTGTAGTTGATTACCTACCCTCTCCACTGGAAGTGCCACCCATTCAAGGTATATTGCCCGATGGCACTACTGCCATTCGTCTAGCAGACGATGCTGCGCCACTTTCAGCCTTAGCATTCAAGATCATGGCAGACCCCTATGGTCGTTTGACCTTTGTTCGGGTTTATTCTGGAGTGTTAAGCAAGGGCAGTTACGTCTATAACGCTTCCAAAGACAAGAAAGAGCGAATTTCTCGTCTAATTGTGTTGAAAGCAGACGATCGCATAGAAGTGGACGAACTGCGCGCAGGCGACCTTGGAGCAGCTCTCGGACTGAAGGACACCTTCACAGGAGATACGATCTGTGACGATAGCGATCCGATCATTCTTGAATCCTTGTTTGTTCCAGAACCTGTTATTTCGGTAGCAGTGGAACCCAAGACAAAGCAAGATATGGAGAAGTTATCTAAAGCGCTCCAGGCTCTCTCCGAGGAAGACCCTACTTTCCGGGTTCATGTAGATTCCGAAACCAATCAAACCGTAATTGCGGGTATGGGTGAGCTTCACCTAGATATTTTGGTAGATCGGATGAAACGAGAGTATAAAGTGGAAGCAAACGTAGGTGCCCCTCAGGTCGCCTACCGCGAAACCATTCGCAAACCAGTTCGCGCTGAGGGCAAATTTGTTCGTCAGAGCGGCGGTAAAGGTCAGTACGGTCACGTTGTGATCGAAATTGAACCCGGTGAAGCGGGTACTGGTTTCGAGTTTGTTTCTAAGATCGTCGGTGGCACGGTTCCAAAAGAATACGTCGCCCCCGCTGAACAAGGGATGAAGGAAGCCTGTGAGTCCGGCATTTTAGCAGGTTATCCATTGATCGATGTAAAAGTCACAATGGTAGACGGCTCATATCACGATGTGGATTCGTCAGAAATGGCCTTCAAAATTGCTGGTTCAATGGCGATTAAAGAGGCTGTCATGAAGGCATCACCTGTCCTTCTGGAGCCTATGATGAAAGTTGAGGTTGAAGTTCCTGAAGATTTCATCGGGAGCGTCATTGGTGACCTCAACTCTCGCCGGGGTCAAATCGAAGGTCAAGATACCGACCAGGGAAATGCCAAGGTGACTGCCAAGGTTCCTCTGGCAGAGATGTTTGGATATGCTACCGACATTCGGTCTAAGACCCAAGGTCGTGGCATATTCTCGATGGAATTCAGCAGCTACGACGAGGTGCCTCGCAATGTGGCTGAAACCATCATCGCAAAGAGCAAAGGGAACGCTTAATCAGGAGATAAGGGACAAATAGATCCATGGCACGCGCAAAATTCGAACGAACCAAACCCCACGTTAACATCGGTACAATTGGTCACGTTGACCACGGAAAAACGACGTTAACGGCTGCAATTACAATGACCCTGGCGGCTAATGGTCAGGCTCAAGCACGGAAGTATGATGAAATTGATGCTGCTCCTGAAGAGAAGGCTCGGGGCATCACGATCAATACAGCTCACGTAGAGTATGAGACGG
>CASBQJ010000089.1 GCA_949127705.1 Synechococcales cyanobacterium PMM_0085 | reverse complement strand
GTGCGATCGCCTAACAAAATTGGTGCAAACGGGCGGTACTTAGTCGCAGGATTTTTCAACATGATGGGTCGCGTTTAGGTTTGATGTTTTCGTTTTCGGTTCGGGTTAAATGGTGTGACGCAAGGCATCGGGATCATGGCGGGGTTGCTAGGCTGCCACGCAGACCGCTCCCAGCAACCCATAAACAGTCGCAGCAATGTCCCCAGTGTTCGCAGCAGTGGCATAAGACTCTCCAAAAAAAGACAACTTGAATTTCGCTAGTCCATTCGGCCAGTCAGACAAGCCAGTTACAGCTGAACGGCGATCGCTTCCGCAATAGACAATCTAGGCACAGCTATTTTGCAAAATGTGCGATCGATGAAGAAGCATCAATCCCCGTCAATCAAGCAGAAAAAGCCTAGGAACCTGCACGAACAGTCTCTCTGGTTGCAATCCGTTGCAACCTAAAAACAAGCTAGAAGTAGGTAAAAAGTTTAGTTGCGCTCGCGGCGCAGCAGCAGTCCCAGCCCTAGTAGTAGGCTGTTGGACAACTGTAGAGATTGCTGCGACGTGGACATGGCGTAATACTTTGAAGTATTGTCATAGTAACCCTACTCAATCATCCGGTCAATACTGAATCACATTGATCCGCGCTCAGCCGAGTTCATCATGCACCCGCGACGGATCGCGTTTAAAAATTACCGATAAATTATTCGCAGGCATGGTATAGGTTTTGACCAGTGATAGGCTGTGACGGTGGGCAACATCTACCACATCTTCCAGATTGCGCACGCCCCACTCTGGGTTTTGTGCCCGCAGGCTCCAGTCAAACTCGGCATTGCTGTCAGCCGTGTGGCTACCGTTTTGCTTAAACGGCCCATACAGATACAAAACTCCACCCGTCGGCAAAATTCGCTGCGCCCCGGCCATCAGCCCCAAGCAAGCGGCCCACGGCGCAATGTGGATCATATTAATGTTGGCGATCGCCCGAATCGGCTGCTGCTTTAAATCCAACCCTCGCAATGCGTCTGGCAACGGCGGTGGCTCCACTGTCCAACGACGATCGCATACATCTAGCTGAATTGGGGGATACAAATTGGCCGCCGGATAGTCAGTTTGCCATGCTGCAATGCTGGCGATCGCCGCCGGATTTGGATCAGACGGAATCCAGTGACGCGGAGCCAGTCGAGGGGCAAAAAAAATCGCGTGTTCTCCCGTGCCGCTAGAGATTTCAAGTACAGTGCCCGTGGGCGGCAGCACGTCTAACAACACCGACAAAATGGCGTCTCGGTTGCGCTGGGTAGCAGGCGCATATTGGCGATCGTCGGAGGTATAAGTCATACAGACATCGTTAATACTACGATACTAGGCCGCCTCAGCCTTGTCCTGCTTCAACAGTGGGAATCCCAACGCTTCCCGCTGCTTCAAATAAAGCTGCGCTATCTGCCGTGCCAAATTGCGAATTCTGAGGATATAACGGGTGCGCTCGGTCACAGAAATGGCACCTCGTGCATCCAACAAATTGAAGGTATGGGAGCACTTCAATACGTTGTCGTAAGCAGGCAGCACTAAACTTTTTTCGATCAGGCGCTCCACTTCTTTCTCGAACAGTCCAAATAGGGTAAAGAGCAACTCTGGATCAGATGCTTCAAAATTATAGGTAGAATTTTCGATCTCACCCTGGAGAAACACATCCCCGTAGGTCAATTTATCGTTCCAGTGAATGTCGAAAATGGAGTTGACGTTCTGAAGATACATCGTCAGTCGCTCCAAGCCGTAGGTAATTTCGACCGAGACAGGTTTGCAGTCAATGCCGCCGCATTGCTGAAAGTAGGTGAACTGCGTTACTTCCATCCCGTCTAGCCACACTTCCCAACCGACGCCCCAGGCTCCGACCGCTGCATCTTCCCAATTGTCTTCCACAAAGCGGATATCGTGATCCTCAGGCTTAATGCCCAACGCCCGCAGAGAATCCAGGTAACTATCTAAAATATTGTTAGGCGACGGTTTGATCAGGACTTGGTATTGATAATAGTGCTGCACGCGGTTGGGGTTTTCGCCGTAGCGACCATCTGCCGGACGCCGACACGGTTCTGCATAGGCAACCGACCACGGTTCTGGCCCGATCGCCCGCAAAAACGTATGGGGACTCTTCGTTCCAGCCCCCTTTTCGGTGTCATAGGGCTGCACGATAATGCACCCTCGATCTCCCCAAAACTGATGCAATGTCGCTATCACCGATTGGAAATTCACGAAACCCTACCTTTATATCGACCTACTCGCTACTCATTCTCGCTTAGATTGGGGATGCCGGATACCAAATCCTTTCGATGGTCTGAGCCACATGTTCTGCCTCTTGGCGGTTTTCCCCATGCCTGAACAGCACGGTCACATGACCCAATTTTCGCCCAACGCGAGATTGCGTTTTGCCATACCAATAGATATGGGCATTAGAAATTGCCGCCAACTGCTGGCGCTGCTCAGCATAATCCGATTCAGAATTCTCAAACCCAAGCAGATTTACCATCACAGCTGCGCTGCACGTCATGCCCACACTCCCCAACGGCAGGTCACAAACCGCTCGCAGGTGTTGTTCAAATTGGGACGTAATGCAGGTATCTAATGTGTAATGCCCGGAATTGTGGACACGAGGAGCAATCTCGTTCACCAAAACTTTTCCGTCAGCGCTGAGAAACAGTTCGATACCTAGCACGCCGACGTAGTTGAGCTGCGTCAGCAGGGTATGGGCGATCGCCTCCACCTGCTCCCGCACACTCTGCCACCGTATAGCCTGCTCTGGCTCAGACGTAATATAAACTCGCCGACACACCTGATTCTCTTGCTCAGATTCGACAACTGGGTAAATTGCGATTTCACCAGAAGGCGATCGCGCCGCCATCACTGCCAGTTCTCGCTCGAAGGGTACAAATTCTTCTAGTAACCAGTTCTGCTCAGGTTTCTGCAAGACTGCGGTAAATTCTGCCACATCTTTACAGATAAACGTGCCGTAGCCGTCATAGCCATGTCGCCGTGCTTTGAGCACCACAGGAAAGCCAAAAGGATTTAGATCTCCCCATTGATCTGGGTTAGCGATAGCGGGATCGATCGCCAAAAACTGGGGTGTTGGAACTCCAATTTTCTGGTAGTACGTGCGCTGCTCAAACTTATCAATGATGGGAGCGATCGCCTCCAACGTAGGGTAAAACCGCACCCCTTGTGCCGCTAATTGGCTGAGCGCCTTCAGATCGACAAACTCATTCTCAAAGGTGATAACGTCGCACTGTTGAGCCAGTTCTTGGGTGGCGATCGCATCCGTAACTGATGCAAAAATCGTGTGGGAGGCGATTGAAACCGCCGGATCAGTTGCACTCGGCGTTTGCACAATTAACTCAATCCCGAGTTTTTGTGCCGCTTCGCCCATCATCCAGGCAAGCTGCCCCCCACCAATTACCCCAACTCGTTTAAACAT
>CASBQJ010000088.1 GCA_949127705.1 Synechococcales cyanobacterium PMM_0085 | reverse complement strand
TAGCTCTTCGCTGTCTTCGATTCTCCAGCGTTTGGTCAGCGGTGCGTTTGTCGGCGGTTGTACCATGACACGTTTCTGAAATACCTCTTGAGTCGGATATACCGACGGGGTCTGGTGTGATGCTGGGTAGGGAGATTCAGCGGGTAGCGTCTCCAAAACTAGGGATGGTTGTTCCCTACCGCCAGGTTCGTCCTCATCTACAGACACCATTTCTGTCATTCTGAGTAGCCTCAATGATTGATTGAACGAAATAAAAAGTCTAACGTATTTTTATATAAACACTGTGTGTGCCGCATGCCACCGCTACAGATGGCAACGCAAAGACCACGCACCCTCATCCTGGTCATTGGCAGATGAAAGTCCGTGGTATGAATTTGAGCAATTGGCTAACAGGGATTGGCTGATCGAGATTGACTCACGAATTACCGATTGTCTGGGGCGACGATATCTGGGCAGAGTCCCTGCAGGGCAGCAGTCATGGCTTGCACTTTCAGCAGTAGCTCTGCCTCAGATCCAGTGTGGTTGAACAGCTGACGAGTGTGCTCAACGGCATCGTCTAGATCAACATCGTCTAGATCAAGTAGGTGTGGAGTGAGGCTGTCGGGTAAGAGACTGAGCTGGGTGAGGGTGATGGGTTCGAGGGTTTGTTGACTCATAGTGGCAACTCCATGCAGTACAAATATACTACTACAGATGTCGCCCGCTGCAACCTCAGATTCAAGATTGGTCTAGAAATGCCGCCCAGGTTAGTCTAAATCGTCAATCAGGTCTTCAGTTTTTTTTGCACCCTCGGTATTGCCCTGCTGTTGATAGAGTTGCAGCGCGCTCTCCAAGGATGCGATCGCCTCGGTGTCGCTGCGACGTTGCTTGAGCGCCACTCCTAGGTTGTAATGCGCGTCTGCATTGGTGGGCGTCAACTGCACCAGCTGACGATAGACGATGACAGCCTGGAGGTAGTCTTCTTGCTGCATCAGCAGTTGACCTAGCAAGGTTTGCGCCTCAACTGAATCGGGTTGAGTGTAAGCCGCACGCTGATAGAACGACGTGGCTTGCGGCAAATCGCCCTGGGCGCGGTAGACATCGCCGATTTGGAGATAAATTTGGGCATTGCGTGGCTCTAGTGACGAAGCCCGCCTGAGAGCCTCTAGCCCTGCTTGAGTTTGGCCTAAATTGATCAAGGCTACTCCTAGATTTACCTGCACCAACGCCCGACGTGGCGAAATGTCGGCGGCTCGGCGTAGGGTTTGAACGGCTTCGTCGTACTGTTCTGCCTGCATCAACACAGTGCCTAGCGCTTCTAGGATGCGTCCGTTGCCCGTAGGGCGCAGCACAATGGCTCGGCGATAGGCCGCGATCGCCCCTTCATAGTCTTCTAAGCGCGATAGGACAACGCCCAATCCCACTTGGGCATCAATGTTGTTGGGATCTAACCTGGTGGCCTGTCGGTAGGCGTCTGCGGCGGCTGAGTTGTCTGCGAGGTTGGCCAAGCAGAAGCCCAAGGCGTAGTAAAACGGCGCATTATCGTTGTCTAGGGCGATCGCCTGCCGATAGGCCACAACGGCTGCCGGAAAGTTTTCCTGCTGCGCCTGCACAAACCCAATGGCCGAAAAAATGCGAGCATTATCGGGTTCTAAACCAGCGGCCTGCTGATACACGCTCACGGCTTCACCGTAGTTGCGGGCATCCACCAGTTCCTTGCCGCGCCGCAGCAGGGCATTGACTTGACGGGTCACGGCTTGCTGCTTCTGTTGCGCTAGCTGCGGCGGGGCTGGCGCTACTGGCCTCGATGGCGACGGCAGCGGCAATACCAGCTGAAATTCAGGCGACTGAAATCCAGGCGACTGAAATCCAGGCGATGCTGGCGGCGCGGCGACGGCTAAAGACACCGGACACAGCAGCCCGCTGGACAGGATGCTGAAGGTTAATAGAATTGGCTTATTCACAGTCAAACTTAGGTAAGGGAAGAATTTAGGTGATGACAAATGTGAGTAAAATGCAATCACAAAAAATTAAATTGAGTCAACCACAACACTCGTTAATCGGTAGCCGAGAATCTGTAGCCGAGCTAGCGTGAGAGTAAACCAGTGCCTCTGAATTTTGAACTGGAACTTAGACGGTTACGGCACCCAAGGCCACTTATGGCACCCAAGGCAACAGTTGATGCTACCTCACGCTATGCTACCCCGCGTTTTTGGTTTTATCATGTCTAGGTACTGAAGCAGATGACCCAACTAGCTCATTGCGAGCAGAGAGCAAGGCATGATTCTATCAACAACTGATGTGATTCAGGGGGCGATCGTCGAGGCATACTTGGGCGTTGTCACCGCTGAAGTGGTATACGGTGGAAATGCGCTGCGCGACTTTTTTGCAGGGCTACGCGACTTCATTGGCGGGCGCACTGGCAGCTACGAACGCGTTTTTGAACAGGGGCAGCAAGATGCGATCGCCGAATTGGAAAAACGAGCTGTGCGCCTAGGAGCAAACGGGGTAATTGGAATTACGATCAATACAGGTACGATCAATCTTGACGAAACAGGCGTGCTGCTGCTAATTACAGCCACCGGCACCGCTATCCGGGTTCAAGGCCAACCTTAAACGCAGCAGGTAGGGGCGAACGGCCGTTCGCCCCTACCTGCTGCGTTTAAGGT
>CASBQJ010000087.1 GCA_949127705.1 Synechococcales cyanobacterium PMM_0085 | reverse complement strand
TCTGGAAACCTTCCGAGTCTGAGAATAGGTTTTATGTTGATTCATTGCCAACTGAAGCAGAAGTTGCTGCGATCGAGCAAACCCTCGGGTACAGATTACCTTCGGCATACATTGAACTTTCACGATACCAGAACGGTGGCATCCCTAGGAAAACCAACCATCGAACCACAACTCGAACATCTTGGGCTGAGGATCATGTGGCAATTACTGGCATTTACTCGATTGGCAGCAAGAAGACTTATTCCTTATGTGGAGAACTCGGTTCTCAATTCATGATTGATCTATGGGGCTATCCCTTGATCGGTATTTACTTTGCAGATTGTCCTTCTGCCGGTCACGATATGCTCTGTCTTGATTATCGTCAAAACGGCAAGAATGGTGAGCCGCAGGTTGTCCATGTGGATCAAGAATTCGACTACAAAATTACTTTTGTTGCAAGCAACTTTGAAGCATTCATTCGTGGACTTGAACATGACGATGCATTTGCCTAATTAGGCTTAACAAGCGCGTGTATCCGGAATTGAAAATTATGTGCGAGACAAACTTCAGGAAATTTTCATGACGGCTCAGATCCCCGTATTTATAGTGGCTCACAACCAGAAGGACGCGGTGTTTCTAGCAGACACAATTCGGCTCAAGCAGAGGCAGAGCTAGGCGGGTTGACTGACAAATCTTGTTTCTAGACTTTGCCTAGACATACAATAGTGGAGGCTCTGCCTGCTGTAATTGAGTGGTATAGCCACGTTTACTCAGACGTGCTGGCGACATAACCGATTTGTCTAGGCCAACAGCAGGCTAGTGCCGCCCATAACGCCATAGAAGCGATCGAGATTGAGATTGCCCTGCGGATCAACGCTAATACAGCCCTCATTATCATCAAATAATCGCTGAATTCTAAAGCGATGATAGTTTGCTAGCACCTGCCAGAGACTAATATAATGAACGGTCTGCTGTTGATTAATGGCCGTATCTAGCTGAGGCAAATTATACCAAGGACATTTCATTGCAGCATGGTGAGCATTATGGTAGCTGAAGTTGATTAAAAGCAGATTCAGCCAGGGATATCGCCGCGAGATCGGCGTACTGAACGTATGGGACTGCTCGTCAGCAAGAGACTTTTTGGGAATCACTGCGTCATAGGGATATAGCTCATACGTATGCTGAAGGCAGTCCATGATTGAAATAATCTGAATTGCCCCGACATAAGCCAAGCCGTAGAGCAGCAGTCCCTTAGGCGAGAACCAGCCAAGTGCGGCAAACATAGCCACCCGCAGCAGCAGCACCGCGATCACCCGAACTCGATCGCCATAGGTTCCTTGCCGATAGATTATGGCCACCCCAGCGACCTGGCGAATTAGAAACAGAGCTGGAAAATAGAGCCACTCCAATGCAGCAATTAGAGTTTTCAAAGCAGCGGGCAAGCGGTTAATAAAAGCAATGCGATCGAAAAGATAGAGGTCAACGCCCTTCATATGGTGGTCGATATGTCCCTGGGCAAGATCTTGAAAGCGCGCATACGAAGTGCCATGGAGCCACTGCATGAGCGCGCCCCAACGATGATTTGTTTTGATGCTGCTAAAAAATGTGCCATGCATCAGCTCATGAGCCAAATAAGCCGAGAGCACCAGAGCATGAGTCACTAAAAAAATTCCCAGAGCGTTGAGGCTAAGCGGTTCAGCACAGAGTAAGCAGCCACCGCCATAGTAACCCCCGATCGTGTAGAGCAGCGCCGCAGCATTCCAAAGCGGCTGCTGCTGCTGAGTATAGGAGTTCCAATTCGACTGACTGAACGTTGAGGTCAACATAAGCAGGGCTGGGATAAAAGCTGGTTGGTTTGACTATCCCAGGTTTCTCTGCCATCTGCCTTGAATATTCTTGCTCAACTGCGTGGTTTGAGTCTGTTCTTGCTATGAGCGCCACTGGTTAGGCGTTAACCCTGTCAATTGCTTAAAATGACGGCAGAGGTGGCTTTGATCAGCAAAGCCCACACGATGAGCAATCTCTACAACAGTTAGGTCATTTTGTAGCAGCAATTGTTTGGCGCGCTCTACCCGAGTGCGGATCAAATATTGATGGGGAGATAGCCCGATTTGCTGCTTAAACGAACGGGCAAAGTAATGCAGGCTCATCTGAGCCAAGTCGGCCAGCTCAGACAAACTGAGATTGCGATCGCAATAACACTGAATATAGTCAGTCACAGTCTCTAACCTAGAGCGAGATGGAGCAACAGCCTTAAGCGCTGCCAGGTCTCGGCTAGTTTTTCTACCCGCATACTGTTGCAGCAGATGAACGGCGATCGCCAGTGCTAGCGTTTCAGCATAGAGCTGATTGAAACTACTGCTGGTTTCAACGGCTGACTTGAGCCTCAATCCAGAGTGGTAGATAAAGGGATCAGGCTTAGGAAAATGTGGCAGAATCTCGATCCGATCTGGATCAATTGCGTCCTGCGCCACCGTCGCCACCCACTCAGCGTCAAGATAGAGCAACGTGTAGTCAATTGCACCCTCAAATCGTTCCCGAAACTGAACTTTTTCAGGCAATACAAATATATCGCCGTGGATAATTGGCCGACTCTGAAATTTTCCATCCATCCATTTATGGGCATCGCAGGGGCGCTGAGTCGTTTCAATGCAGATCAAATGCAGCTGATCAAGCGATATAACATTCTCTTCGCCCATTGGCTTATGATGACATTCAAGCTGAATGCCTCGCCAGTCAAAGCCTTGGCTTGACAGGAGCAGCGACTGGGTGGATTCGGGCAGTTTTCGCTCAGGGGGATTTGGAGGAGAGAGCATGTCCGGAGATTACGCGTCCCTATCAGCATAGTCAACCTAAAGTTTATCGGCTTTTTGGCTGAGCCTTCTACTTGGTTTGCGATCGCTTCAATCCATGCCGCGTTGTTCAGCGTGGCGGTCTGAATGGATTCGATGGAGGCAGACACATTCCACCCAATCCACAAACCTGTAGACTCACTCAATGATTGAGTGACAATACATGAAATAGGGCACCGCCTCAGTACCCGAACCCGGATCATCCCCAGTATGTTGATTCGAGCAAACTGGCGTGTGCCAGCAGCTACTCCCCTTTAAACCATTCACTATACAGGCTTCCCACAGGCAGACCAGTTGACCCTAATTTCTCTTCTGTTTTATCTGCCTCACACTCAAGCCAATCACCAAGGCAATGGCTCCAACGGCAGCAGTGCCCCAAATCTTTTGCACATCAGGCTGTCGAGCCGCGATCGCCAAATCAGCCCAAATAAAAACCAGCATAAACGCCGCATCTTCTCGCTGCCACACCACGACCATGGCGATCGCAGTTGCCACCACAATCATCACAGCCGTCCAACTTTCAGCACCCAATATCGTTCCATCCCAGCCCGAGCTATGGAGTGCAGACGCGATGTTGACAATAGTCGCGACTGAAATCCAACCCAGATAGACACTGAACGGAATATGAACCATCCAGCGGCGGCGGCGATCCACTCGCACTCGTCCAATGCCCAACTGCAAATAGATCTGCACCAGCGATCCCAAGATCACCAGCATGACAGGGACAGACGCCCAAAATTGCTGCGACGTAAATAAATAGACCCAGATAATTTGAGCAATGCAGGCCAAAATCAGCAGCTGATCTACCCGCACAATCGTTTCGTCGCCCTGCTTAACCGGGCGAATTTGGTAGATGCCATAGGCGATCAGCCCCACATAAATTAGCCCCCAAATAGCAAACGCATAATTAGCTGGCGTAATCAGCACTCCGCGCAACACCGTATTTGACAACTGACCAATATTGATGCCATTGGGCGGGGCAAGATTAGACAGGGTGTTAAATGCTAGGGTGGCCAAAATAGCAATGGGGGTGGCGATCGCCAGTCTCTTGCCGTCACTAAAAAAGTTTGGAGGCACGTTCATTCAGATGCTTCTCATCACAAACAGGTAGCCTTGATGCTGCCCCACATCTTAAAGGGAATCCTCTACCTAAAGTAGGAGATATCGAGCTAGAAATTGCAGGATTGGATCCCGAAGGTCTTGGCCTAATTTCCCCGTTCTGCCAATTCTAGCCAACGCTCAGTAGCGGCTTCAATCGCCTGACTCACTTCTGCCAGCCGTTGCGATAGCTGCTGCACGTCACCAGACTCACCTGGAGAAGTGCTGTAAAGGAGTTTCTCCAGGTCTGCCTTCTCAGTTTCTAGCTGCGGAATTTGGGTTTCTAGCGTCTCATATTCGCGTTTTTCTTTATACGAAAGCTTTCGAGCTGTTTTAGCAGCGGGTAAAATCACCGCTAGCGGCGGCGCACTGCCAGCGCTCTGAGGTTTAATTCCAGCGTCCTGGCTCTTCACTCCAGCCTCCTTAATGCCTGCCTCTTCATCTTTTTTGCAATCTAAATACACCGAATAGTTACCTGGGAACTGGCGCAGCGTCCCGCCCGGTTCAAAAGCAAACACCTTGTCAATGGTGCGATCGAGGAAGTAGCGATCGTGGGAAACCACAATGACACAGCCGTTAAAATCTTCTAAGTAATCTTCCAGCACCGCCAGCGTTTGCACGTCCAAATCGTTAGTCGGCTCGTCCAAAATCAGCAGGTTGGGCGCACTCATCAGCACCCGCAGCAGAAACAGCCGCCGCTTTTCACCCCCGGAGAGTTTGGCGATCGGGGAATATTGCTGATTGGGCGGGAACAGAAACCGCTCCAGCATTTGCGAGGCGGTAATAATGCTGCCGTCTGAGGTTTTGACTAGTTCTGCTACGGTTTTGAGGTAATCGATGACGCGCAGGTCGTCATTCATCTCGACGTCTTCGGAATGCTGATCGAAGTAGCCAATATGAATGGTGGAGCCAAGCTCGACGGTGCCCGAGTCGGGCTGGATCCGCCCAGTAATAATATCCATCAGGGTGGATTTGCCCGCGCCGTTGCTGCCAATGATGCCGATGCGGTCTTCGGGATTGAAGTTGTAGGTGAAGTCTTTGATTAAGGTGCGATCGCCATAGGCTTTGCAAACCGCTGTCAGCTCGATTACCTTTTTGCCAATCCGCCGCCCCACGGTAGAAATTTCAACCTTCCCATTGGCCGATTTAAAGTCCTGCGACTGCATATCGCGAATCCGATCAATCCGGGCTTTTTGCTTAGTACTACGGGCTTTGGGACCCCGCTTTAGCCATTCCAACTCGCGGCGCAGTACGCC
>CASBQJ010000086.1 GCA_949127705.1 Synechococcales cyanobacterium PMM_0085 | reverse complement strand
GGATTACTTAGTGGGAATAGCGCTGCTCTAACCAAGACCGCACGTCTGCTTCGGTGGCAAAACTGGTAGATTCTTTGGTAGTTGGATCATAGACGTTCCAGATCATGACGCCGTTGCGGCTAGTCATCTGCCAAATTTTGGGTTCTGCATCGCCCACCATCGTGGTAAACAGAGTTTGGAGAAACATGCCAAATCTAGAGGATGGTTTGACGGGTTGAGATGAGGCGGGGGCGTTGACTGTGCTTTGAGAGTGGCGATCGCCCCAAAAATCTGTAGTCATACTCATAGTGAAGCTCCTGAGGGATGGACGTGAGGGGGTAGAGGAACAGTTGGTTTCTGTCTGTGGTTACACTCTATGAATTTCTATCGAAACAATCAAAAGCCTAGGTGCATAGGTCGCATGAATAAAATTCATAGATGAAAATCAGGAGAGTCGTTATTGTGAAGGGGTGAGACCGTCTCAGTTAAAATCAATGGCGTTAACTCAGCCTCTTTCCCTTGATTTGCCGACCTTACCGTAGCGCTGGACACAGGCAATGAATCAAGACAGCATCAAGCTCACCCAATTGCGGGCCATGGTTGCCGTTGCCGAAAGTGGAAACTTTAGCTCGGCTGGACTCCAGCTAGGGGTGTCTCAGTCTGCCGTGAGTCATGCGATCGCCACTCTAGAAGCAGAGCTAGGCGTGGTGCTGTTTTCACGCGGGCGGCACGGGGCGCACCTGACGCCTGTGGGCGAGCGGATGGTACAGCATGCCCGCCAAATGCTGGATTTGTTAGAGGTGATGGATAAAGAAGCGTCCTTAGCCAAGGGGTTAGAGGGGGGGCAGGTGCGCGTTACCTCCATTCGCAGCGTCGGCACCCATGTATTGCCGGAGGTGATTGCTCAATTTCGCGATCGCTACCCTGCCATCAGCGTTGCGCTCACCGAATACCGAGGTGATGATGGCATTGAACAAGCATTGCGCGAAGGGCGCGCCGACATTGGCTTTACCTGTCTACCGACTGGTTCGGAGTTTGAAACGATAGAGCTGTTTCAAGATGAATATATTGCGCTGCTGCCCCCCGACGCCCAGCTCAAGCACGCACCACTAACCTGGGAAGAGCTAGCCACTTATCCGATGATCATGCCCGCTGCTACCGACTATTGTTCGCTGATCATTCAAAACCATCTGACCCAGTCGAATCAGTCGATCAACCCGGCCTATACAATTACCGAAGACTCCACGATTGTGGGCATGGTAATGCGGGGCTTAGGTGCCACCATCATTGCGAGACTGGCAGCCGAGCCACTGCCAGCCGATGTGCAAGTTCACGGCTTGCCAGTGCCTCTGGTGCGCACAATTCGAGTCTTGACCCTGCGAGATGCCCTGCATCCGCCATCAGTCTACGCATTTCTAGATACGCTCAAGCGATCGTTTTCCTGTGGCACCGTAGCGGAAGGGCTGGGAATGAAGGTCTAAACAATTTGGTTTATGATGGAATTTAGTTAAGAAATTTTAAGAAATATTGTGACAACTCAGCAACTTGCACCCCTACAGTCCTACGAGCCGTTCAATTGGAGCTGGCGGGGATACACTATCCGCTACACGGTGAAAGGGAGCGGACGGCCCTTGGTCTTGATCCATGGGTTTGGGGCAGCTATCGGTCACTGGCGTCAAAATATCCCTGTGCTGGCTGAAGCGGGGTACCGCGTATTTGCCTTAGACCTACTGGGTTTTGGCGGTTCCGACAAACCGCAGCTCGACTACAGCCTAGACCTGTGGGAAGAATTGCTGCACGATTTTTGGACTGAGCAGATCCAGGAACCTGCTGTATTTGTCGGCAATTCGATTGGGGCGCTGCTGAGCCTGATGCTGCTGGCCGACCATCCTAAAATGGCTGCTGGAGCGGTTTTAATTAATGCGGCCGGAGGGTTGAACCACCGCCCTGAAGAATTAAATCCACCCCTGCGGTTTGTCATGGGTGCTTTTAGTCAGCTAGTCAGCTCTAATCTGCTGGGGCCCTTTTTGTTTGAGCAGGTTCGCCGCAAATCCCGCATCCGCAGCAGCTTACAGCAAGTCTACCGGGATCACACCGCCATCACCGATGAGTTGATCAACATTATCTACGAACCCTCTTGCGATCCGGGTGCCCAAAAAGTGTTCGCCTCAATTTTGACGGCACCACCAGGGCCTAGCCCCGCAGAATTAATGCCCCGCGTGGCGCAGCCGCTGTTGATCGTATGGGGCGAGGCTGACCCTTGGACGCCCATCGCCGGGGCGAAGCTGTATCAAGAATTGGCCGAACAAGAACCAGAGCGAGTTCAGTTTAGGGCGATCGCCAATGCCGGACATTGTCCCCATGACGAATATCCTGACACCGTTAATCAACTGATCTTGGCATGGCTTGCCAGTCAGCAATCAGGGTCTACGCAGCTATAGCTTCAGCCAGCCATCTTAGGACAAGGGGCTTAAGCCCCTTGTTGGCTGACGTGCTAACCTGCGTCCTAACGTTTCTGGCGACGGCTATATTATAGGGCTGAGAATTAAATATCTGTTGTGAGGGCATGGCAGTGCCATGCCCCTACCCAAAACGGCCTTGGAAGGGCATGGCAGTGCCATGCCCCTACCCAAAAGGCTCGTTCTTAGGCGGCGTGTTGGCGGTACCAGTCGATTGTATTTTTTAGCCCTTGACGGAAGTCTATCTCTGCGACAAACCCAAACTTTTCTTTGGCTTGCTGTGTATCTAAACAGCGACGGGGTTGACCGTTAGGTTGATCGGTCTGCCAGACTAGTTCGCCTATGTAGCCCATCAGTTCACAGATCAATTCAATTAGGTGTTTGATTGAAATTTCATAGCCTGTCCCTAGGTTAACTGGGTCTGAGTCGTTGTAAACCTGTGCTCCCATCACAATGCCCCGCGCGGCATCCGTGGAATATAAAAACTCGCGGGTTGGCGAACCATCTCCCCAAACTGGAATGCTGGCATCGCCGCGCTGCTGAGCCTCGTGCACCTTGCGAATTAAGGCGGGAATCACATGAGAGCTTTGGGGATCAAAGTTATCGTCTGGACCATACAAATTGACAGGCAGTAAATAAATTCCGTTAAAGCCATATTGCTGACGATACGCTTGCAGCTGCACCAATAGCGCTTTTTTGGCAATGCCATAGGGAGCATTGGTTTCTTCGGGGTAGCCCTCCCAAAGATCTGCTTCTTTGAATGGAACAGGCGTGAACTTAGGGTAGGCGCAGATCGTCCCGACACATACAAACTTTTGCACCCCCGCTGCGTAGGCGCTGTGGATCAGCTGGGTGCCCATCATTAAATTGTCGTAAAACAGTTCAGCGGGCTTTTCGCGGTTGAGACCAATGCCGCCCACATGGGCGGCTAAATGGATGACCATATCTTGTTGATCAACGGCGCGTTGGCAGCTCTCTAACTGACGCAGGTCGTAGTCACGCGATCGCACAACCGTAATTTTGTCAGCATCTGCACCGGCCTGCTGAAGTTGCTGAACCACCTGCTTCCCCAAAAAACCAGCCCCACCCGTGACTAAAATGCGCTGGTTAGCAAGAATGGAGGTTGATTGAGCCATTGTTGTTCTCCTTAAGGACGCTAGATCACCACTAACATGGCACATCACCGCCTAATCTACCCTGCTCTGGTGCGACGTGCGATCGGCTTGGGGCATTTATTTTTGGCTGAACGTTTCGCT
>CASBQJ010000085.1 GCA_949127705.1 Synechococcales cyanobacterium PMM_0085 | reverse complement strand
GTAGACACCAGAGAATTATAAAAATTAGTCAGCAGCGTTGCATCTTCTGTAGAAAACCAGCCCGTATCTAGCTCCTGGTTAAAAAAGCCGATATTGCTAGTCGAGCCAGGAATGGCATTGCCAATACTGTCGGTGGTGATGGTTTCAATTGGACTCCAACTGCCAAAATTTAGATCATTGAGCAGCAGGGTGTTTTCGTTGAAATCCTGGTTGACGTTACTGACAGGGGGAACGCCTGGTTGGCTGGTATCACCGTCAAACAGCGTTACGCGAATTGCTGCTTTACTAAGACCTCCACCCAGAGCCGCTAGCACGGCAGATGTCAAACCACCCTGAGTCCCAATTACAATCTCGGTCTCAGTATTACCAGCTATCCCTTGGTAGAGATTTGCTCCAGCGCCCAATTGCGCTACAACTCTTTGGCCATTGGTGCCGATGAGATCTAAAACAAGACCTCCCACTACTGAAGCTCCAGTTGGAAGTCTTCCGCCAGCAGGAGAAACGGTTGTCGAAATTGCCATAATTTTTAGCCCTGATTACCGTTGACGACGTTTAGGAACAAGCTGCTGCATGCCAGCGCTAACGCATCTGACAAAGCTGGTATTGAAATTCACACCAAAAATCCATTACTACTCGTACCTTTGGCTGTGGAATCAATGTAAGGCTGTAGAGGTGGCGGGCGCAATCCCTCATCTGCGCAACCTTACTTATGTAAAACCACCTATCTTTTGCAGACACTTATTATAGCCGTCGCCACAAACGTTAGGACGCAGGTTAGCACGTCAGCCAGAAAGCGAACCTTTACGTGAATTTAAGTGTGCTACTTCACGGTAGCTTCATCCCCTAATTGTTCGTAAAGTATAGGGGGAAAGAGGTCAAAGGCTGATTGATGCTAGTTTTTGGCAGCAAAACAGTTCTGAAGACTGTTAAGCAAGATTGCGTAAGCCAGATGACTGACGCAATCTTACTGAATCCAGATTGTATAAGTAAGATTGCTGAGTTTGTCACGTTCAGGCGGGCAATCTGGATCAGCATTTGATTAACAAAGTCTAACGGGCAGTGCTATTAACTAGATCTAAATTTTCTTGCACCCGTTGCCGCAGATTCTCTGTCAATTTGTCTACCACAACCGATCGCTGCTGCTGATAGGGTTCAAATGAATCCTTGAGGTTGATCGGGTCGCCAATTCGAATAATCACTTTGCGATCGCCTTTTGGGGTCGGTTGGTCAATGCCGAATACGGCGCGCTCTAGCCGAATTAGCGTGTCTAGAAACCGTTCTGAGGTGGGGCTGGCTGCTACATACCCGTCATAAATGGCGTTGAAGTTTAACAGTTGTGCGGCGGCGCGGCTGATGGAGTCATACGTTCGAGGGGCAACCGCTGCTAATTCCACCGAGCGCGATTCCAACACCCGCTGAATTTTATACACTCGTTCTCGCAACGGGTCTTGCAGATTGGGTGAAATATCTAGCTTTTGTTCGCAGTACTGCAAAATGTGGTCTTTGACCCGGACAATGCGATCATTGCGCGATCGCTGCACCGTTTCTTGAATCGGCAGCCCATAGTCGCGCTCAAACCCCAACAGCACCTGATCGGCTACCACCAGGAGGCGATCATAAAAGTCAGCACTAGCCGGAAACACCCACAGCGCTTTTTCCAATCGTGCCAATGTGCTATCAATGACGGGAGCCATATCTCCTATGTATTGATACTTAATGGCAATGGGCAACGCATAGAAATCGGGAACGGGTTCTCCTTGCTTGACCAATTTATTCATGGCCTGCATGGCGCACTGCACCCCACCCGTGCGAAAGGGCATCACGGTGTCGTTTTGAAATGAGAAGCCCCCTTCCGAAAAGATGACCAATCGACACTGAGGCCGCATCAAAATTTCTAAGGTTTTGGCCACACTGGGGCGATCGCCCATGCCTCGTCGGATTGAATATGCGCCCATCCGCTGGAGAAATCGACCTTCTAAGCTGCCAAACCGTTCGTAGGCCGCCAGGTACTGAAACAGCTCCCCACCGCGAGCAGAGAGTAAAAACAGTGCCACCCAGTCATAGTGGGTCGGATGGTTGGGCAATAGCAGCAGGCGGTGCTCAGCGACGGCGGCTAGTTTCTCTAAACAGTCTGGTGCGATTTCTAGCCGCATCCGGTAACGCGATCGCCCCAGCCACGGCGAAAGACTCTGGGTCAGTCGCACTAAGATTGGCGTCATCCGGGGCGGGTAGAAATCAGGCATAGCGTCGAAGATTAAATTTAAGAGCAGGACTCGTGACTGAACGTGGCCAAGCCATGAATTCTGCGGGAGATTGAATGTGTTCGATCCATAGAGTAACGGTTCTAAATCGGCTGAAGCCAGTATTGCCAAAAAAAGGGGCATTTCTGCCCCTCGATTCATCAGTTTAGTCGATCGAATCCGGTTAGCTGCCCCAAAGAGCCGCTAGCCGAAACTTTGAACTCACTCCAAAGCACTAACCACGTCTTTGCCGTCGGGTGCCAAGACAGATGGGGCGAGTAATGGAGGATGTAAATCTAGTGGGGGCTGATGCGCAATCAGCGGCAAGACTTGACGAGCTTCAGTGGCGATCGCGACGGTCTTGGCATCGTAGGTCTGCGTTGCCAGCTTAGGGTAAACCCCAATGCCAATGATGGGAATCAATAAACAGAGCGCGATGAATGCCTCGCGAGGCTTCGCATCCGTCAGCGTCAACTGGCTGCTCAGTTCAGCGTTTTGACCGCCATAAAATACCGTGCGCAGCATCGACAGCAGGTAAATCGGTGAGAGAATGACGCCGACTGCCGCCAGCAGCACAATCACGGCTTTGAAACTGGTGCCGTAGGCGTCACTGGTGCTAAACCCTAGGAAAATTGTTAGCTCACTCACAAATCCGCTCATCCCAGGCAGGGCCAACGATGCCATCGACCCAGCTGTAAACAGCGCGAACACGGTGGGCATTTGCTTGGCTAGGCCACCCAGCTTGTCCATCGTCAGGGTGTGAGTGCGATCGTAGGTGACACCAGCCAGGAAGAACAGAGCAGCGGCAATCAGGCCGTGTGACACCATTTGCAGCATCGCACCGCTGATCCCCAGTGTTGTAAACGATGCCAGACCGAGCAGCACAAATCCCATATGGGCGATCGACGAATAGGCCAGTCTTCGCTTCAAGTTGGTCTGCGCAAAGGCAGTGAGCGAGGCGTAGATAATATTGACGACACCCAAAACCGCCAATACCGGAGCAAAGTAAACATGAGCATTGGGCAGCATCTCAATGTTGAAGCGGATCAGCGCATAGCCCGCCATCTTCAACAAAACGCCTGCCAAAATCATTGAGACTGGGGCAGGCGCTTCACCATGAGCATCGGGCAACCAAGTATGCAGCGGAAAAATCGGTAGCTTTACCCCAAACGCGAGCAGCAGTGCCCCATAAACTGTTAGCTCGAAGGCTAAAGAATAATCCTTTAGACCTAACTCCGTCATGTCAAACGTGACAGTATCACCGTAGAAGGCCATGGCGAACCCTGCAACCAGGATAAAAATGGAAGCTGCCGCCGTGTAGAGAATAAACTTGGTGGCCGCATACATCCGCTTTTGACCGCCCCAGTTGGCAATCAGTAGATAAACCGGAACCAGTTCCAGTTCCCACATCAAAAAGAACATCAGCATATCTTGGGCGACAAATACCCCGATCTGGGCACTGTACATCACCAGCATCAAAACATAAAACAGACGAGGCTTATCTTTGATTTGCCAAGAAGCCAAGATCGCCAGAGTGGTTATCAGACCTGAAAGCAGCACCAGTGGCATGGAGAGGCCATCTACCGCAACGGCCCAGTGCAACCCAATTTGAGGAATCCAGGCGTAGTTTTCTACCAGTTGGAATCCAGGATTCTGGAGGTCGTAGTGTTTCCAAAAGGTGTAAATCATTAGGGCAAACTCGGTCAGCCCAACGCCGAGAGCGTAGCTGCGAATGGTCTTGCCATATTTGTTGGGGAGCAGTGGAATGGGCAACGCTGCTACTAATGGCAAGAGAATCAAAACGGTCAACCAAGGGAATTGAGTACTCATCATGGGAGCTTACCCAAAGACTATGGGGATGAAGGGCATTTCGGTTGTCGCTGTAGATAAAACCGGGATATTCCGGGGACAACCTGCACCTAGCCTGTGGAGGGGCGCACCAAATCTGATGTGAGAAGCGTTGAGTTGCTAGACACTTGGCTGCCTAAAAGCAGTCACAGACAAATGAGCCAATTTGAGCAGGCGCGTGCTGTGGTGCTGCGCTACTTCTACAAATATTTTCTCAACAGACCAAGCCAAAAACATGAAGTGAATAAGAATTTGTCCTTGCACTCACGATACCCCGATTTGTTAAGCTTTGTAAACCGAATTGCCGCTCTAGATTACGAAAGTTGTGTGAAGCTTTCGAAACTTGAACCCATCAACCCGATTATTTCTTTGAAGTATGGGTGGCTTGTCAGAGATAATCGGCGGGAATACATCTAGGAGATGTGCCGCAGAGTTAGATGGGATAGGCGGTACAAGCTAGGGCAAAGAACTGAAACAAAAAAAGATATTGATCAGAATTTCGCTCACTACTATGGCTTTAAAAAGCGAGCTGTAACGAAATCTTTACAATTTAGGGCGATCGCCTGAGTCATTACTCCGATGGCGATCGCCCTAGAGAGCAGGGTGCAGAGAGAAGGGTTCGCAACCGCCTAAAATCAAGGATGGAAACGCATTATTAACTGATTCCCCCATGGCCCCCTTGCGCAACCCTCTCAGGAGCATCAGCCGGATGTTCGTCAGTGATGCTAACGACGAACAATTCCTAGTTTTTCTCAAGACTGTAGAAACCTTTGTCGCTAAAGTCCTGTCGCTGGCAATGGTCATTGTCGTCTTGGTTGCCCTCGCCGATCTTTGTCGCTACTTAGGGGTGGAGCTGGCGCGAGAACCCTATGGCTCTTTTAGCACCACGCTGATTGGAATATTTGGGCTATTTCTCAACGTCTTGATTGCCCTAGAAGTTCTAGAAAATATTACTGCTTATTTGAAAAAGCATGTGGTGCAGGTAGAGCTAGTGATTGTGACATCTCTAACAGCCGTCGCCCGTAAAATCATCATTTTTGATTCTAAAAACGCGGGTGGGATAGATT
>CASBQJ010000084.1 GCA_949127705.1 Synechococcales cyanobacterium PMM_0085 | reverse complement strand
TCTCCGGCGTCGCAGGCGGGCATCCAAGATGGCGACATTGTGCTGGGTGTGGATGGGGCATCGTTGGGTTCTGGCGAAGATGCCGAGAAGAAGCTGATGGCGGCGATCGCAGGCAGCCCCAATCAACCCATCACCTTAGATGTGCAGCGCGGTGAGCAGCAGCTAGATCTAGCAGTGACCCCGAAGCCTGATGCCCAAGGGATTGCTCGAATTGGCGTCGTGCTTAATCCCAACGGCACCGTTCAATTCCGTCGCCCCAATGGCATCGGTGAAGTGTTTGGCTTAGCCGCTCGGCAGTTTCAAGATATGGTCGTTAGAACGGTGCAGGGCTTTGTTTCGCTAATTACGAACTTCGCCGCCGTGGCCAATCAAGTCGCAGGTCCCGTCAAGATTGTAGAACAGGGCGCTAGTCTAGCCGCTTCCGACTGGATGAATCTGTTTCCCTTTACAGCCATCATTAGCATCAACCTGGCCATCATCAACATCTTGCCGTTACCCGCGCTGGATGGCGGGCAGCTAGCATTTTTGCTAATCGAAGCGCTGCGCGGCAAACCCTTGCCAACGCGCTTCCAAGAAAATGTGATGCAGACCGGGCTAATGCTGCTGTTGGGGCTAGGGGTATTTCTGATTGTGCGCGATACCACCCAACTGGCATTCTTCAAGAACCTCTTGCAATAGAGCGATCTGACGTGTGGTTAGGGATTGTCGATGGACAATCCCTATTTTTTTAACTTGATCCTCAAACCCCATTTCCCAGATTTTTCAATGGCCACACCCCGCAGCAAATCGGCGAAAAAACAGCGGGCGCTAGAGATTTTGGTGCGGCTGAAGCGGCTATATCCCGATGCTACCTGCTCGTTGGATTATGAAACGCCTGTGCAGCTATTGGTAGCGACCATTTTGTCGGCGCAGTGCACGGATGAGCGCGTTAACCGGGTGACGCCAGAGCTATTTCGGCGCTTCCCGGATGCCGCAGCGATGGCGAATGCAGCGCCGGGGGCGATCGAAACGCTCGTGCGCTCGACGGGGTTCTACCGCAACAAGGCCAAGAATATCCAAGCGGCCTGCCAGATGATTGTGATGGAGTTTGGCGGCGTGGTGCCGCCGCAGATGGAAGAATTGTTGAAATTGCCAGGGGTGGCGCGCAAAACGGGGAATGTGGTGTTGGCGCATGCCTATGGCATCAACGCCGGGGTGACGGTTGATACCCATGTCAAACGGCTCAGCTACCGCCTGGGGCTAACGGAACATACCGACCCAGTTAAAATTGAGCGCGATTTAATCAAGCTGCTGCCTCAGCCAGATTGGGAAAACTGGTCGATTCGGCTGATTTATCACGGGCGGGCAGTTTGCAATGCTCGCAACCCAGCCTGCGATCGCTGCGCCTTGGCTGATCTATGTCCATCCGTCGATCGCACCAAAGTTATTCCGCCTCCGACGCCTGCACGAATGCCCTTGATGGCTGAAGCTCAACCCGTCAAAAGATGAGCTGAATGCCCACGCAATGTCCAGCAAATATGGGATCGCGTCATAATTCAAATACGGATATTAGAAACGTATACGAGAAATCTGTGAGCCACCCTACTGTTGAACGACCTGACCCAACGCTAGACGCCATCTTAAACCGCGCTTTGGCAGGCGAAGACCTGACTGCTGCCGAGGGTGTAACGCTATTACATCAAGCCGCACCAGAGGCGATCGCCGCCATCCGCCAAACTGCCGACCACCTACGCCAGCGGCAGTCGGGCGACACTGTGACCTATGTGATCAATCGCAACCTCAACTACACCAACATTTGTGAGCAGCACTGTAGCTTCTGCGCCTTCCGCCGCAATGCGGGGGAAGAGGGAGCCTACTGGCTAGCCGAGGCGACGTTGCTAGAGAAAGCAACCGACGGCGTGCGGCAGGGCGCAACCGAAATCTGTATGCAGGGCGGGCTGAACCCAGAGGCCAAAATTGATGGGCGATCGCTGCCCTATTATGTCCGACTGGTGCGCCTGATCAAAGATGAATTTCCCGACCTGCACCTGCACGCATTTTCTCCCCAAGAAGTGGAGTTCATTGCCCGTCAAGATGATCTGAGTTTTGCAGCAGTCATTGCGGCACTGCAACAAGCCGGGGTTGGCTCCATGCCAGGAACCGCCGCCGAAGTATTAGACGATGACGTGCGCAAAATTCTGTGCCCTGAAAAGATTAACACCGCAGTCTGGTTAGAAATTGTGGGAACCGCCCACCGCCTAGGGATGCCCAGCACTAGCACCATGCTCTGTGGCCATATTGAAACCCCAGAGCAACAGATCCGCCATTTAGACCGGGTGCGATCGCTGCAACAATCCTCCCTCGCCCACGGCACCACTGGCATCACTGAATTCATCCTGCTGCCCTTCATTGGCCAAGATGCGCCCAAACCCCTGCGTCGCCGGGTAGGCCGCGATCAGCCCATTGTTGCCGATGCCCTGTTGCTCACGGCGATCGCCCGCATCTTCCTAGGCAACTGGATCCCCAACCATCAACCCAGCTGGGTCAAGCTAGGCTTAGCTGGAGCCACCGACGCCCTGACTTGGGGCTGCAACGATATCGGCGGCACTCTAATGGAAGAGCACATTACCAGTATGGCGGGGGCTCAAGGCGGCACCTGCCAGTCTGTTGCAGATCTAAGATCCACCATTGAGTCGTTAGGCCGACCAGCCCAACAGCGCGATACCCTTTACCATCCAATCCAACAATCGCACCTTGTGCAGGCCATGCTCTAGCAATTCTCAGATGCTTCCCAGTGGAGCCTATCTCTATGCTGTATGCGTTAAGCACATAACCAGCGCTGATCTACGGCGTTAATTTATCGCAGGTTAATTTGTGTTAGTCTTCCCTCATCTGATTGAGTAGGATGGTTCCTATGCGTCGCTCCCAGTTACTCGCTGTTACTATCATGGCTCTAGCGGGCTTACTAAAGTCGGCTGCGCCAGTCTTAGCCGATTCGTTGCCTCCAGCGGCTCCGGCTAGTGCGCCTGCATCTACTCCTCAGGGCTATCGACCCATTGCTGGCCAAGGCTGGACATTTGCGGTGCCGCCAGATTGGCAAACCACACAAATTACGCCGCCAACGGTGGGGGCGATCGCCATCCCGGCGCAGCTCAGCGACAGCCAAGGCCAAATTCTGGTTAACCTAGCGATGCAGCCGCTAGAAGGAGAGGTGGCTAACTATATTCCTCAAAGCTTGGCAGGGATGACCAACTTTGGCATCACCATCCATGCTCAGCGTCAGGTGACGTCTGGGGCAGCAGCGGGAG
This sequence comes from Synechococcales cyanobacterium PMM_0085, assembly GCA_949127705.1. GTDB lineage: Bacteria > Cyanobacteriota > Cyanobacteriia > Elainellales > Elainellaceae > CASBQJ01. The sequence goes on along the minus strand of CASBQJ010000084.1, from coordinate 3,374 downwards.
TTGAGGTCGAATCTACGTTTCCGTCAACGCCTCCAGCGCGGGTGTGGCAGCGGATTTTAGCCAGTGACAACACGGGCTATGTGCTCACCTGCGGCACACTCGAAACCAATGCGGAAGCAGCGCGCACCACCTGCGCGACGATTCTCAACACGTTTGAAATTTCGCTGTAATGCCTCAGGCCAACACCGACAAAATCAGCGCGGCTAGGGCGATCGCCGCCAGCCACGTCATGGTTTTGAGCGCCCATGCCCGCTGGATAAACCGTAGCTGCACCAAGATTGTCAGGTAAATTCCTTGGGTAACCGTGGTGAGAAACAGCCCTAGCGGCAAACTCGGTGGGATCAGCGGCTTTAAAACCTCGCTCCAGCGCCCTGGGGCGATCGCGTTCACGATCAGTAGCAGCGCCTCGACTACCACCGCGACTGCCCCGATGCCCACCCATGTCCCTAAAATGCCTCGAATTAGATAGCGTCCATCTTGCCAGACTCGATTCATATTAATACTTTCGTTCTTGGGGCTGAAACAACGTAATCGCCACGGGGCGATAGCGAATGTCGATCCCGGCTGGAGAATAGTATGCCATGGTATGTTTGAGGAAATTGCTGTCATCGCGATCGCCATAATCTTCGCGGCAGTGAGATCCTCGGCTTTCCTGGCGATTCAGTGCGCCCGTCAAAATCATTTCACCGACAATCAGCAAGCTTTGCAGTTCTAGAGCCTCGACCAGTTCGCTATTCCACACCGTGCCGTGATCGTCTAGGTAAACCTGCTCGGCCTGCTGGCGGATGGTACGCAGTTTTTCTAGTCCCTCAGCCATGACGCTGGCGGTGCGAAACACGCCACAATGCTCCGTCATGCAGTCTTGAAAGGCTTGGCGAACTTGCCCAATCCGATACTGACCGGGCTGGTCTAACAGCCCCTGCATCCGCTGCTGGGCTTCGCTAATATAGCGCTGCTCGTCAATGTCAGGCAGTTTGCGGTGCTCAACGTAGCGGGCGATCGCCGCTCCGGTTCTGCGGCCATAGACCACACATTCCAGCAGCGAATTGCTCCCCAGTCGGTTGGCTCCATGCACCGACACGCAGGCTGTTTCCCCAGCGGCAAAAAAGCCCTCGACTAACCCGTCGCTGCCGCTGCGCACTTGGCCGTCGGTGTTGGTCGGAATGCCGCCCATAGAGTAGTGCACGGTGGGGCGTACAGGGATCGGTTGATGCACGGCATCAATGCCCACCAGGCGGTGCGCCTCTTCCCAGCAAAAGGGAATGCGGCTCATAATTTGTTCTTTGCCCAGATGCCGCACGTCCAAATGCACCAAGGGGCCACCCGGCGTGCCGTCTAAGTTGATCCCACGCCCCGCCCGAATTTCTTTGACGATCGCCCGTGAGGTAATATCTCGCGGGGCTAGCTCCATGCGACTGGGCGCATAGTTGGCCATGAAGCGATCGCCCTCCGAGTTAATCAAATATGCGCCTTCACCCCGCACCGCTTCCGAGATCAGCACCCCCACTGGATAGAGTCCCGTCGGATGAAACTGGACAAACTCCATGTCTTCTAGCGGCAACCCCGCCGCCGCCGTCATCGCTAACCCGTCCCCGGTTGAGGCATAGTCGTTTGACGTGGTGTTATAAACGCGGCCATAGCCACCGGTGGCAAACATCACGGCTTTGGCGCGCACCACTTGGAGCTGGCGATCGCGAATGCGATACATCACCAGCCCCTTAGCCTGCTGATCTTCCAAAATCAGGCGCATCACATACCATTCGTCATAAATGGTGACGCCGTAGCGCCGCAGGTTATTCACCAGCTCATGCAAAATCGCGTGACCTGTCTTGTCAGCCGCATAGCACGTCCGCTTGTGGGAGTGTCCACCAAAGGCACGTTGGGCAATGCGGCCATCGGGCAACCGCGAAAACAGCACCCCCATATGCTCTAGATCAATCACCACATCGGGCGCTTCACGGGTCAAAATCTCGACCGCATCTTGATCCGCCAAATAGTCTGATCCTTTCACCGTGTCAAAGGCGTGGGCTTCCCAAGAGTCCTCATCGTCTACATTCTTCAGAGACGCGGCCATGCCACCTTGAGCGGCTACAGAGTGCGATCGAATGGGATGGGTTTTGGCAATCACCGCCACGCTCAGTTGGGGATTGGTTTTGGCAATTTCAACAGCAGCGCGAGAGCCAGCCAGCCCTCCCCCTACAATAATCACATCATGCTCAATCATGGTCAGCGTTCTACCTGTACTCCTATGTATCTATGGTGACGTAAAAATGGAACCTAAAAAGCAGTTCCCCGCCGAGTGGATGAGGAACTTGAACAAAAATGACGAAAATTTCAGCGAATGCTGGCCGGATTACAAAATTGCTTCCGCCGGACGCGTAGAGGTAGCAGCGTTACTACTCGTTGAAGCAGTGGGGCTAACTTCTGTGAATTCAATGTGGTTTAACAGCGTCGTCACAAAGGCAAATAGCAAAAAAGGTAACGATAGTACCAAAATCAGCCCAATCGTAATCAACGCATACATGGGGCGACTAGTGCCCATTAGAGCCAAAGCACTAGCCAAACTCAAGAAAATTACAATCAGCCAAACCACGACCTGTCCATAGATATCACCGAAGGAAAGCGTACAACCAACGCGATACTTTTGTATGTTATTCATGACCATTTACCTTTAGCCCGTAGCCCTAACAGTAAAGGCAGTTGCCTCAAAAACGCAGATATCTAAATCTCTCTTAAAGTTGGCGCAACATTAGCTTAATGATTGTTTGCGTTGGTTCATAATCGCTATCAATTCGTGCTATTCGTAGTCCTGCTAACCCCTAATCTACCTAGTCAATTCTTTTGTCGCATCAATATCTGTTGTTCTATAAACCCTATGATGTGCTGACGCAGTTTAGCCAACCGTCAGCGGCCACTGCCGATGCCCCAACACGCTCTACATTAAAAGACTTTATTCCAGTATCTGACGTGTACCCGGTGGGTCGGCTCGATCGAGATAGTGAGGGGCTGCTGCTGCTAACCGGAGATGGGCGGTTGCAGCATCGCCTCTGCGATCCCAAATTTCACCATCCTCGAACCTACTGGGTGCAGGTAGAACGGGTACCCGATGAGATGGCGCTGCAACGGCTGCGGCAAGGCGTAGTGATTCAAGACTACCAAACCCGTCCGGCTACGATTCGGCTGTTAGCAGCAGAGCCAGACTTAGCGCCGCGACATCCGCCCATCCGGATGCGGAAGCACATTCCAACCGCGTGGATCGAAATTACCCTAACGGAAGGACGCAACCGCCAAGTGCGGCGGATGACGGCGGCGGTTGCGTCCTTCCGTTAGGGTAATTTCTATCCACGCGGTTGGAATGTGCTTCCGCATCCGGA
>CASBQJ010000083.1 GCA_949127705.1 Synechococcales cyanobacterium PMM_0085 | reverse complement strand
GTCCTTAATGATGCCACACTTGTCGATGCGCAAACGGTGGGGCTTGATCAAATTGTCAAGGTGATCGACAATGGCTCAGACGCTCCAGGCACCATCTTGACAAACTGTAATCAGGATCTTCGCGCTCGATTTACGACCGCCGACCTAATTATTGCTAAGGGGCAGGGGAATTTTGAGACTCTCTGTGACGAACCAGGCAATATTTTTTTCTTATTCAAGGTCAAATGTCTGGTGATTGCCAGTCTCGTTAACCAACCGATCGGGACACAAATGTTGGTACATTCTAGATTGGGTACAGCTTATGGGTTGTAACCATCGGGTTTTAGAGCGTACCGATCGCATCATTTCTGATTGAAAGCCATGGGTCAGCTATGGCATGAACTGGGCGATCGCTGTGTCGATTGCCGGACAGGGACTCAGTTAGTGATCGCTTAACAAGAAAGCTAAGGAAGTAGTTACTTGACGATCGCCTCCCCTGCTGCTTTCCAGCCCGCAAAGCTCGGCGGAAATCCCCGTACATTGTCATAATTCAACAGATGCAGCGTCATTACTCCCATCGCTGAGCGATAGCCAGTGGAACAATACAGCACCACAGGGCGATCGGTTGGAATTTTATTTAAATTGCGAGCCATCTGCTGGAGCGGAATATTGGTTGCACCAGGGATATGACCCGACCGATACTCAGAGGGCGATCGCACATCAACTAATAACGGCTGACGGTCTGCCATCAGACTTTTCAACGCTTCGACGTTGCCGATCGTGTAATATCCCGATGGCATCGACATGAGATACTGATCCACGGCTGATTCCAACTTGGGAAAACCTTGTGGATCTGACAGAACCTTGGGGTCAGTTATTACGGCTGATGAAGTGAGATTTGCCGCCATAATCGGGTTTTGCCCAGCACCAAACAAAAGGCAAATCCACAGGGCGAATCCCAGCACTATAGTCTGAATTGACTTCTTGAATAACATAGATTTCTCCCGAAATGGGTATTTCTCATCATGACCCAGCGCCTCTGTTATCGGGCTGCAACTTCGGCAATATGAGGGCTGATAATCGGAATAGATAGCCAAAATGATTGATAATGAACAGATTCAAAGCCTGCTTCTTATTTATACCGTCTTATTATGTGTGTGTAGGTACGTCTACTTGTGTTCAATCACTGAAGCTCTTTCAATAAAACCAGGGGATTAGCTTTTTGACCTGCAATTGATACGAACTATAGTCAGAGAACTTATCTTTTAGCCATGACTCTTCTTTTCTGGCTTTGATGTCAAAAAATAGCAGCAAAATCACTGCACCAATCAGATGCGTTAAACTCCATTGCCAAATACCATAGGCGATCGCCAGGAAAATCACGCCACTATAAATAGGATGCCTGACTACGCCGTAAGCTCCACTGGTGACTAATTTTCCGGCGTCTTTAGGATGGGGTAAGGGAGTAAGATTTGCACCTAACCCTAGTCCTCCCCAAAATAGCAATAACGCGGCAATTAGGCTGAAAAGACTCGCTAATCCCCAAGTCGTGTATGTCCAAATGTGAGACAACCGATCCAGCCTGATCACTGGATATACGGGCAATAGGATAAAACCAACAAAGAGGATTATTTGAGCAAGAACCCAATATTCACCTCTCGCACCCTGCCACCATTGGGCTGAGAATCCTAATGCTTTAAGTCGGTTCATGTCCTAGCCTCCTCTGTCTATGCTAGCTCGTTTTATCATTCGGAAATCATGTGGGGTATTGTCATCATTAAGCGACTAACTCTGCCATCAGTTCGGCAACAGGCATCAGGCGCTGAGCACGTCCGGCATTGCTCCCCGAAAACACCAGTCCATTTTCAATATCTCCTCGTGCCGCTTTATCTAAAGCCTGAACAATGCAGAAGGATTGCTGTTCATCCCGGCATTTGCAGGCATGGAGACAATTAAACAAACATCGTTTTTCCAAGTCTGGGGAACCTGCGATCGCCTTTTCCACAAAGGCATTTCGCAGTGCCCGTCCCGGCATGCCCACTGGACTAGAAATGATCACCACATCGTCTGGTTGAGCATGAAGGTGAAATTCTTTGTAACGAATATTGGCATCACATTCATCAGTGGTGATAAAGCGAGTCCCAATTTGTACACCACTGGCTCCTAATGCCAACATTCGGTCAATATCAGCTCGATCCCACACTCCCCCTGCGGCAATCACTGGAATCGATTGACCCACTTCCTCGTGCAAATAAGCCACTAATGCTGGGATGACCTGTTCGGCGTTTAGGGCGCGATCGCCTAACTCCTCTAATTTCGCACCGAGATGTCCGCCTGCTGTATTGGGATTTTCCACGACAAACGCATCGGGTAGCCGCCCGTATTGACGTTCCCACTTCCGGCACATAACGCGAGCCGCACGAGTACTGGAGACGATCGGTACCAGTGCTACCTCTGGAAAGGCTGCGGTATAGGACGGCAATTGCAGCGGTAATCCTGCACCTGAAATAATTAGATTCACGCCTTCTTCTGCCGCTGTCCGCACCAGGGTTTCGTAATCTTGAGCAACAACCATCGCATTGATGCCCAGAATCCCCTTGGGACTTAAGGTGCGGGCGGCTCGAATTTCATCAATCAGCGCCAACCGGTTGGCTTCAAAGAACTGTTCTCGGCGCTTGCGACCATTGGTCTGAGTGCTATCAAAGTAGGTTGAGTTTAGCCCTAGAGCAACAGCAGAGATGATCCCAATGCCACCTGCATTGGCAACGGCAGCGGCAAGTTGTGCCCCAGAAATCCGAATGCCCATACCGCCCTGAATAATGGGATAGCGAGCCATGTATTGACCGATTTGGAGCGAGGGGAGTGGTGTCATAGATTCCTTTGGATTAGTTCGTTCACAAAGCAGGATTCGGTGCAAATGATACGTGTATTGTTCTCGCTATCCCGCTCCACGGCCTTTTCCAGATCTGAACATCTATCAGTAAGGCGAGAGACAATAATGACTTTTACTTTCCTCCTTTCCCTGTAGAACTTCTGCTGCCTAGACCGAAAGCTGCAGTTCGCCGCAATCCTTCCAACTGCTTTAACTGCTGAGACTGTTCTTCCAATCGACTGGTGAGGCGATCGCCCACTAGTTCACAAAGCTCAAAAATGAACGGTTCCGCAATCTCGTAATAAACGCTGACACCATGAGATGTGCGGGAGACAATCCCCGCCTGAGCTAGAATCTTCAGATGCTTTGAGACATTTGCTTGCCCCAAGCCTGTTGCTTCCATATGTTCAGTAACATTCTTCGAGCCTGATTTAAGCGCACACAACACCTGCAAGCGGCTGAGTTCAGATAGCACTTTGAAGCAATCAGCAACTTGAGCAAGGGCAGAAGGAAAGAGGAACATGGTGCGAGTGCTGGATTTTTAAATATTATGATTGATTCATTGTATGCCTATATAGCAATATAGCAGGGGTTAAGGTGAAAAGAAACCGATCTTTACGGTTATCCACTCATTGTCCTGTCATCCTTCCATTCTCAGAACCAGAGAATCAGACCATGATGGTTTGTCCATTGATCTAGGGAGGTTTTGCCGATGCGATTGTTCCGATCCATTCCCCGTAATGTTTGGATCTTGGGGTTGGTCAGCCTGCTCACCGATGTTGGGGTTGAGATGATTTATGCACTGTTAAGTACTCAATCAGAATTAATTACACAAATAGACATTATAATCAATAAGACCATAAAGTTGTGTAGTGAATGAGGTCTTAGATGCTTTTCATTCGAGAAATAAACCC
>CASBQJ010000082.1 GCA_949127705.1 Synechococcales cyanobacterium PMM_0085 | reverse complement strand
CACTCACCTCAAACTCAATCCGATGTGGCACACGGACACTTTCCGCCCCTACTGCCTCCGTTGCAAAGTGGCGATCGCTTAACTCGTCCCGAGTTCGAGCGACGGTATGCGGCGGCAGTCCAGATTAAAAAAGCAGAACTAATCGAAGGGGTGTGACCAAAATTTAATGTACTCCCCAGGACTCCGGTTCCCCTACTTATAAGAAGCGTGAAAGATTGGATGAACGGAAGATAGAATCGTTTGATGAATGATTCTAAGAAGGGCTGAAATGTACTTTCAGCAGGGACTTTAGGACTTCTACATCAGATTTTGGTCACACCCTCCCCCTCTAGCTTCTCTCTCACGCTCAAATCCCCAAGTATCAAACGTTTTAAGCCTGGTATTACCCACTTTTGTCAGTCAGCCAGGTGTATTCGTTACCGAAGTTACCGAAAACTTTCACGCCTTACAACACCACTCACCAATGGTAAGGGGCAGATAAGGGACACACAACATGCTATTGTGGATAAATCCGCTTAAAACCTACATCGGGGCGTAGCGCAGCTTGGTAGCGCACTACTTTGGGGTAGTAGGGGTCGCAGGTTCAAATCCTGTCGCTCCGATGGATGAAAACCGCTCTATGAGCGGTTTTCTGCTTTCTGAGGATAAGACTAACAGCTTTACCCTTCAAAAAAGGGACAACTTGAAAAACCTGAAAACGCTCATTCTGGCGTAGTCTGTGGGTGCAAAATTGGGGCAATGTCTTGCAGTGCACCTCACCATGAACAGAATTCACATAGAGTCCCGTAGTAATTGGTTGAGGGGTCGCATGGTCGCATCAAGGCGATCGCTACGAACTGTCCCTAAGAGGATGTTTGAAAAGTCGGTTGAGCCGTAAAAAGCTCACTTAGTGTAATCTGCAAATAGGTTACTGTATCCTACCCCCTCACGTCCCTATGTCTCTTTGGCAGAAGAAAATCGCTCAAACTCCGATGCTCTCCTCCGCAATTTGATTGTCAATTTCTCAGGATCACGACGCTTAATTGTTACAAAAATTTCGTAACCAAAAATTTGCACCTGCCTAATGTGTCAGCGGTGCAAGATACAGGTTCGGTTGGTTACTTGGAGTGAGTTCGAGTTAAATTAAATTGTGGATGCCTTTAAACCTTGCATTACAGTACTAATAAGTTTTTCGGGATTCAAATTAGCTGTAAATGCCTCTGGCACGGCTAAGGCTTTCAATGTTGATTCTATTTGAATGAGTAAATCTATTAGTGAGTCTTCTTCACCTTTTTCAAGCAATTGTTCTAACGCATCCGTGGCTGCTAAATAAGTGTCTCGGCCCTCAATATACGTTTCTAACGCCGCTTGAATTTGGATTATTGTTTCTGGACCTCTGCGTTCGCAGAAAGGTTTAACGGCGGCGATTAAGGTAGAAACAGCATCGGTCTGATGATTGAGCCATTCTACTAGTGAAACGGTGTTTACGTTATGCCCTGCGTTAGTAGGTGCAAGCGTAGAATGCAGTGAATGAGAATGCAGTGAATACAGCTCTCGTCTAGCTGCTTGCGCTAGTGCTCTATCCATCCAGGAATTGATACTTAAATCTGCTTGTGCAGAGGCTAAACAGATTTCGCGATGAGTTTCTGGGCTGGTACGAAAGGCAATGTTGCCCTTAAAAGGTCGATCTGGCGTTTTTCCTAGCTGCTTGCAAAGGTTTAGATATCGATCAACCGATTTTTCAAACTCTTGCTTAACCTCTTTAGCATTTTCCACTTCAAAGGTTACGGGGGCGTTGATATCTAAAACTCGGCCTTGAAAAATTTGAGCTTCAGGGTCAAATTCTACTTTGGCGGTGTAGGTTTTGTAAGACAGCAAGGTACTCATAGGTCACTTCACGTTACTGGCTCGATTTCAGACTGGATGAGAAAATCTTGAATAGCGCTCACCGTCAATGGCCTTGCCTGAGACTGGACAGGGAACTGTAGTAGCTGCACAGTGTAAAATCTCGGGCGTTGGCGGCTAACCGTGCTTGCGGAAGAAGCAGCGTTCTGATTTTTTCATGATATCGACAAACGATATCAATGTCAAGCGGGTTATCCCCCCTCATGGGCAGAGTTTTGACATCAGCCGCACTCATAGCAGGGTTGATGCCACATTCATAGTAGGGTTGATGTTCATGGTATCCGGAAGGCGCTGTAACGATTGAACTGTAGCCACAATGGCTTGGGCGACCTGGTCAATTTCTTCTCGGGTGTTGAACCGACCTAGACCCAAGCGGAGGGAGGCATAGGCCAGCTCATCGCTGTGCCCTAAGGCTTTGAGCACGTGAGAAGGGGCAACGTTGGCTGAGCTACAGGCGGCACCGGAGGACACGGCAACCAGCGGCTGCAATCCTAGCAGCAGGGCTTGCCCGTCCACGCCTGCAATGCTGAAGTTGAGGTTACCGGGAAGTCGCTGAAGCGGGTGGCCGTTGAGATAGAGTCCGTCGAGGACTTGCAGCGATCGCCACAACTGATCGCGCAATCCCTCCAACCGCTGCGCTTGCGAGTCTAGCTCTGCCAAGCCTAATTCCACGGCTGTAGCCAATCCCACAATCTGCGGCGTCGGCAGCGTTCCCGATCGCCATCCCCGTTCGTGACCACCGCCATGGAGTTGAGCCGCCAGCTGCACCCTGGGGTTGCGCCGCCGCACATACAGCGCGCCGATGCCTTTGGGGCCATAGACTTTGTGCGCCGTCAGCGACATCAAGTCAATCTGCATGGCCTGCACGTCAAGAGGAATTTTGGCGATCGCCTGGGCTGCATCGGTATGAAACAGCACCTGATGGCGATGGCAGAGTGCTCCAATGGCCGCTAGCGGTTGCAGAACGCCGATTTCATTATTTGCCGCCATCACCGAAACCAAAATGGTATCGGGACGAATGGCCTGCTCTAGGGTCGGCAAATCGACCAGACCGTCGGCTTGCACCGGCAGCAGGGTAATCTCAAAGCCGAGCGATCGCAAATACTCGTAGGGGTCGAGCACGGCATTATGCTCTGTTTGCAGCGTAATTAAGTGTCGCCCTTTGGCGAAATAGGCTTCTGCGACGCCTTTAATGGCTAAGTTGTTGGCTTCTGTTGCCCCACTGGTAAAGATAATTTCGTCGGGGCTAGCGTGAATCGCCGCCGCCAGAATTTCGCGCGATCGCGCTACGGCTGCCGCTGCCGCCCAGCCATAGGCGTGGGTTGTACTGGCCGGGTTGCCAAAATGCTCGGTAAAGTAGGGCACCATGGCAGCCAGCACCCGCTCGTCGAGCGGGGTAGTGGCATTGCAGTCCATGTAAATGGGGCGATGGAGCATAAGGGAATGATTGCTGTAGCAGAATTACTGTGGCTCACACTGACGGGGCAGTTGACCGGGCAGGGCACTGAGCTGAGCCGCGCTTTCGGCCACCAAAAAGTCTAGATCAGTCAGCCCTCCGGCATCGTGGGTCGTGAGCTGGAGGGTAACTTTATTATAAGAAATCGCTAAGTCGGGATGATGTTGGGCGGCTTCAGCGGGGGTGACCAGACGGTTGACAAAGGCGATCGCCTCCACAAAATTCTCAAACGTATACGTGCATGAAAGCTGCTGTCCATCGGTGAGCCAACCTGGCAGGTTGCGCATCCGCACCGCCACCTCCGCCTGGTTCAGCAGCGACGGCACTGCCAACACCGCCGCGCCGCCACGGCCCAGCCAGAGCAAAACGGCTCCCGTTAAACTTACTGCCAGCTTGGTCAGATCGCCAATAGCTTGAGCCATAGGTTGAGTCATACTGGCCGATTCTCCTCAGGTTCTAACTTTAGCGCTTCTAATTTGCTCTCAACTGCCAGGTTGCGCAGGCTGTAGAGCCTGTTGAATCTGGGTGACTCGCTGGCTGTACTCCAAATCATTCAACACCGGGGCAGGCTCAAAGCAGGAGCGAGATTCACCTGTAAATTCAGCTAAGGGCACCCCAATCCACGATTTACAGCCGCCATACTCTGATCGATAGGGAATGTCCTGCGGTGGCGTCAGCAAATGCACCCGCAGCGCCAGCCCATAGAGCGGCTGGCGTGGTTTCCAGCGCCATCGCTCTGCGGCAAACTGCTGATTCCAGATATGCAGCGGCAGCAGCGTCGCTAGAGCCTCGGCCTGGGTGATTTGAAATACGTGAGTAATGTCTGCCCAAGCCCGTAGCTGCACCCTGGGGGGATGCCAGCCTGACGCAACGGGTGTCACCTGCTGGGCATAGGTGGGTTTGAGCAGAGCGGGCTGCTGATGCTCGTAAGTTGGATATAGCAGCACCTGCGACTGCTCCACCACAAAGCTGCCGCCCTGTTCTCGAATGCCGCCCTTGCGCAACAGCAGCACGGTGCTGCCCTGAATCAGCGCCTCTACGGCAACAGCCCATTCCTTTAATGCCGGAGTCGTCGGTGGAGAAGCGATCGCGGCAGGAGGTGTAGCACTCGCGTCTGTAGCAGTGGCAGCAGTCATAGTTTGGGGTAGCGAAATCTGATCGGCTGATACATGATCTTGGGGGCATGTGGGAAAATAAGATCCCAATCAAGCAGGGACACTGGTGATATTCCATTTGGGGAACGTTTCAGAACGCTGGCAGCAGGCAAGATGCTGTTTTAACGCTTCTGTGATGTAGATTCAGCCAGTCATCTTAGGACAAGGGGCTTAAGCCCCTTGTTGGCT
>CASBQJ010000081.1 GCA_949127705.1 Synechococcales cyanobacterium PMM_0085 | reverse complement strand
TTTGTGATGCCTCAGCGTCCAGTTGTGTCTGGTTTGTCGGAGCAAATTTACTATCTGTGTGCTCAGGCAGGATTTGTCCCTAAGGTGGCTCAAGAAGCGATCTTTATGGTCACAATTTTAGGGCTAGTGGCAGGCGAAATTGGCATCAGTATTCTGCCGTCCAGTGTGCAGAATCTTCGCCGCCAAGGCGTAGTCTATCGCCCAATTCAAGAGCAGGCGACGGCCAACCCATTAACTATTGTTTGGCGACAGGGGCATGCATCCCCTATCTTGCAGCAATTCATCGATATTGCCAGAGCCGGAGCAATCCAGAAACCTGACATAACCCCAATTTCATAGTCGGTCGGCTAAAGCAGTGAGCTTTAGATCCATGCCGCTTAAAAGCGTCCGCCGCGCTTGCGGAGTGATGCTAACAGTTGTGCTCGTACAGCGGTCGCCCAATTATCAAAATCAGCGCTGCCTTGAGGAACTGTAGAGGTCAAACTCATTGATTCGTTGGTAGAATTTTTCTGCTTCGTCGTTTCCATGATCATCCTTGGGTTGCTATCCCGGAGTAAGCAAACTGAATATTGAATGAAACCACACACGCATCTTAGGCACCCTGAGAGCAGGCGATCGCCATTAATAGTCCCAGAAAATTAATTCTAGGATAGGAGCCATAAAATCCATCGACTTAAGCTTAGATCTCCCTCTAATTTAGGGGTATCTTACATTAGGATGAAATGCCACTGCTGTATGCGTTTAGAGAATTGGTTGAATGCATAAGCTGCATTTCCATAGGCTTTGGATTAATTGAACGCCATCAGAGTCAATTTTTTGGCTAAAAATTTAGTGGAGCAGGCGTGGGTTTTGTCTTTTTCAATGGGTTGGAGATTTGTCATAGAAAAATCTATGGTTGCCCAATTGCATTTCGTCGTTGTCGTTTTGACTTAGCACTCTTTAGAGTGGAAGTAATTTAGAGTGGAAGTAAGCTCTAAAGAGTGCAGTGAGAGAAAGGCATGACTCCCGATTCTGGTTTGATGAAAGCAGTTGAAACGCTGAATTATCGCGTGACGGCTGGAGACGTGGCATCTCAGGCCGGACTGGATGTGAAATTAGCCGAACAGGGGCTATTGACGCTCGCCTCCGAGGCGGGTGGCCATATGCAGGTGTCGGAGGCGGGCGAAATTGCCTACCTGTTTCCCAAAAATTTCCGCTCTGTATTACAAAATAAATATTTTCGGCTGCGGGTTCAGGCATGGTGGGGCAAGGTTTGGCAGATCTTGTTTTACATCATCCGCATGTCCTTTGGGGTGGCATTAGTTGCGTCAATTTTGCTGATTACGATCGCCATTGTGCTGGCGCTAACGGCGCTGAAATCGGCTCAAGGAGATGATGACGATCGCGGCTTTGATGGCGGGGGCGTGGCGTTTCTACCCAATTTCTGGATTGGGCCAGAGTGGTATCTGATTTTTCAGCCCAATTATTACGACACTCGCCGCCAACGCTTGGCTGCAAACGAGCCGCGCAAACTTAACTTTTTGGAAGCGGTATTTTCGTTCTTGTTTGGCGATGGTAATCCCAATGCCGATCTGGATGAACGTCGCTGGCGGGCGATCGCCACGGTAATCCGCAATCATGGCGGTGCCGTAGTAGCCGAACAGGTGGCTCCGTACCTAGATTTACCGAGTCGGCTGCTGGCCGATGATGAAGACTACATGTTGCCTGTGCTAATTCGGTTCAACGGCCAGCCCGAAGTTAGCCCCGACGGCCAGATTGTGTATCACTTCCCCGAACTTCAGGTGACGGCAGCTCAGCAGAAATCTGCTCCCATTTCCGCCTACCTCAAAGAATCGCTCTGGCGTTTCAGTCAGGCCACGTCTGGGCAAAATATGCTGGCAGCGGGATTGGGCGCATTTAACCTGATTGGCGCACTGGTGCTGGGTTGGCTGTTGCGCAATGGCATTGCCGGACAACTGGGTGGAGTGGTGGCCTTTGCAGGCGGGATTTATGGCCTGCTGTTGGCCTACGGCATCGGCTTTTTAGCAGTGCCGCTGGTGCGCTACTGGTGGATTCAACAGCGCAACCAAAAGCTCGCAGCTCGCAATGAACGACGTCAGCAGCTGGCGGAAAACTTGAACCAGGGCGGAGCCGCGTTGCAGCTAAAAATGGCCTACGCCCAACAGTTTGCGGCTGAAACCATTGTTAGCCAAGACAATCTGGCCTACTCAACCGAAACTGACCTGACCGAGCAAGAGGTAGCACAATCCGACAAAATTGATGCAGAATGGCGCAAGCGGCTAGAACGCTAGTCGCAGCCAGCGAACTACTATGAAGATGTGTAAATGCATCCTGTAGTAGCGATTGATGAATATCCCGCCCTATCTTCCCCCCTTGGGGCTGAACAACGGTTTGGCTATGACCCTGTATGCCGCCTTGAAGGCGAGCCGTGATTGGGAAAAGACCATCACGGTGCCAGAGCCGACCTATCAACCGCAAATATTTTCGGGTGCTGGGAATGTGCCCCTATTTGGCATCATTGCCATGCCTGAGCAGCCAAAAGGAACCATTGTCGGCACCTACGGGATTACGGGGAACCTGGATGACCAATGGTTTCTGCGCTTGTTAGGACGCAAAGCCTTTGCGCAGGGGTATGCGGTGGTGCTGTTTGACTGGCGGGCGCATGGCAAAACCGCTGAACTATCGCCCACCTTGACCTCAGACGGGTTATATGAGGGCGAAGATTTTGTCCGGATTGCGGCCAAAGCGAAAGCTATGGGCTGTCCGGCTCCCTTCTGGTTCACCGGATTTTCGCTGGGTGGGCAGCTAGCCCTGTGGGCCATTCAGGCCGCGCAAACGGTTGCCGACTGGGGAGCCGACTTGGGGCTAACGGCGTCCGAGATTGGCGGCGGTGCTGTGATTTGCCCCAGCTTAGATTCGGCGCGATCGCTCACCTACCTAATCAACCACCCTGGCGGACGACAGCTAGAGCAAGCCATTACGCGGCAGTTGAAAAAGCTGGCTCAGCGGATCGATCAACTCCATCCAGACGCGATCGACCCCGATGCTTTAGCGCGAGTCAAGAGCATTTGGACATTTGATCAAGAACTAGTCATTGGCCGATTGGGGTTTGCATCGGTAGAAGCATACTACGCAGCCAGTAGCCCACTGCCGCTGTTGCCAGAGCTGCAAAAAAAGACGCTGATTTTATATGCCGCCGACGATCCGATGTTTGACCCCACCCTTGTGCCCGACCTGGAAGCGGCCTGTGCTGCCAATCCAGCGATTGATTTGGTGGTGACCCCCCACGGCGGGCATGTGGGCTACATCAGCAGTAAAGCGGGTCAGGCTCAGGCCCACGACCTTGATCCTTGGTGGGCTTGGAATCGAGTTTTAGCCTGGATTGAGCACGGTGGTGGTGAACAGTAGGGTTTAACAGTAACAGTAGCGCAGCTCGACTATTGCACCCGAATCTGCGACAGCACGGTGCCTTGATAATAGTGCAACACAATATCTCGATAGTTGATCCCTTGCAGCGCCATGCCATAGGCTCCATATTGGCTCATGCCCAAGCCGTGGCCAAACCCCCGACCAATCACCTGAAAGCCGCCTGAAGCCGCACCTTGGGCGCTAGCGAACTGGCCGGACTGTGGCTGAATGGTAAACAGCGTACTTCTCAAGTTGAGCGCCTGCCGCATTTGATCTCCGCTCAACACCCGTTCCCCGGCATCGCCGATCACGCGCACGCTCTTCATCCGACCTCGGGGGGTGGCTCGTTCAACTGCAAACGACATGATATTGCCCACACCCGTAATTCTCTGCCGCATTTGGTCAGCCGAGAAGTTTTCAGTCCATTGAAACACAGGAGCTGCTTGATCATAATCGGGAACCGCCCGCAGGTAGGGTAAAGCCGTCAGCCATACATCTTCCACGTTTTCGGTATAGCCACCTGATGACGAGTGAAAGACGGCGTTGATAATTTGCCCGTTGTAGGTCAGCACCTGTCCTCGAGTGCTCTGCACCGCCGCTACCGTGGTGTTGGTTTCTTCCTTGACCCCGCCATATACCTGCCAGCGGGTGGTATCGCCCACGTCAAACACCGTATTGGCTCCCGTCTGACGTTGATAGAGCGCATAGGAACGCGCCGCTACGGCCTGGGCTTTGAGTGCTTCTAATGGCCAATTGGTAGGCATTTCACCGCCCAACACGCTGTAGAGATAGTCTTCTAAATCGACGTAGTTAACCGCCGTTAACCCGCCCCCCGTCGGCACAATGTAGACTTTGCCGCGATACCAGCGATCGCCAATCCAAACTAACCCGTCACCTTGAGGTTCAATCCAAATGCCGCCCGAACGCCAGCGGCTGATGGCGACGCTGCCCCCCTCTGCATTGGCCACCAGCGCCGTGCCGCCTTGGACTTTGGCTAACACCTGCCCAGAACTATCTTTGAGCAGCGCATTAGTAGCGCTGCCTACCTGCACCGTACTGACATCTTGTTCAACCGCCACTCGCAGGTCAAGCGCCGCTCGGGCGGGTGCCATTGCCACTAGCCATAGCGCTAAGGTGAGCCACCAAGACTGCTTACCCCACCGCAATAACGGCATTAGGAACTGCTTCAAGCCGGGATTTTGTGCAGATGTCATGTCCGCCAGTGCCTCATACATTCAGGAACAATAAACAGAAAACCGATCAGCAAAAAAATGGGGCAGATGCTACAAACCTTCTTGTTGTAACACTGCCAGCTAAATTCAAAGCAGATCTTAAAAAAGGAGATCTTAAAGAATAAAAAACCTATAGACGGGCTTGCATGAGGAAGTGTAGAAGG
This sequence comes from Synechococcales cyanobacterium PMM_0085, assembly GCA_949127705.1. Lineage (GTDB taxonomy): Bacteria > Cyanobacteriota > Cyanobacteriia > Elainellales > Elainellaceae > CASBQJ01. The sequence goes on along the minus strand of CASBQJ010000081.1, from coordinate 3,601 downwards.
ATTGCTCCTAGTGGTCATCCGCAATTTCCGATATTTCTCCGTTTTTTCGCAGTTGAGTGCCTTTAATGCTTAAAGTTGAGTGCCTGTGTTGAGTGCCTGTGTTGAGTGCTTTTATGCTTAAAGATGGTCTACAGGTGCTGGTTTGTTCCGCTATTCTACTTTGTTCCGCAATTCTAACTTTCGCTCCGGAGAAATCTACCAACGCGAGGTTGAGACCGACTCCGAGGCGTTCGGCTTGAGCAAACAGGCTTTTCAGCTGGAGTTGGGTATACCCTGACGCTATGATTGAAGCATTTGGTGTAGGGGTTAGGTAGCAGCCTTGCAGATTACATTTTTGGGAACTAGTTCGGGAGTGCCGACGCGATCGCGCAATGTGTCCAGCATTGCCATGCAGCTACCCCAGCGGGCAGAAGTGTGGCTATTTGACTGTGGCGAAGGTACCCAGCATCAGCTATTGCGCAGTGATGTGCGCGTCAGCCAGATTACCCGAATTTTTGTCACCCACATGCACGGCGACCATACTTATGGGCTGATGGGGTTATTGGCCAGCTGCGGTCTTGCGGGTAACCCTACCCGGATTGACATTTATGGACCACCCAACCTCAGCGAATATCTGCGTGCGTGCGGCCGCTATTCTCAAACCCATTTTTCCTATCCCGTAAAAGTACACACGGTAGAACCTGGCGTTGTCTTTGAAGACGATGAATATACGGTCAGCTGCCTGCCCCTCACCCATCGGGTGCCCGCGTTTGGCTACCGAATTGCCGAAAAAGACAAGCCGGGACGGTTTAACGTAGAGCACGCAACCGCCCTCGGCATCCCGTCGGGACCTCTCTACGGCAAGCTGAAGCGCGGCGAAGTCGTGACGCTACCAGACGGACGCATCGTCAACGGCGCTGACCTGTGCGGGGAAACTCAGGTGGGGCGAAAATTTGTGTATTGCACCGACACTGTATATTGCGACAACGCCGTAGAGCTAGCGCAAGATGCTGATGTATTGGTGCATGAAGCCACCTTTGCCCATCAAGATGCGGAGATGGCCTATCAGCGGTTGCACTCTACTTCCACTATGGCGGCACAGGTAGCTCTGGGGGCAGGAGTCAATCAATTAATTATGACCCACTTTAGTCCGCGCTATGCACCGGGCAACGCGATCGCTCTAGACGACTTGCTCAAAGAAGCCCGCTCAATTTTCCCCAATACCATCATGGCCTACGACTTTTTGACCCAAGAGATTCCCCGTCGCCGAGCCGCTGCATTGGCGATCGCCCCTTGAGTAGTTTAAATTTCTTGTGTTTTTACCTCATCCCCGCTGGCGGAGCGATAAGCTGAATATGAAAAGTATATAAAGTAACAGACTAAACTTCATGAAGCTTCGATGAATGGCCTTTAAATACGTCATTTGACCTACGGTTGTTACCTATACTTCTCCCTATTAGAACGCTGACCCCGTAAAGACGGTGTGGTTTTTCTATTATTTTCTGTTTTGAAAAGCTTCTAGATCTTTAAATTGAGAGCCTTCAGCCAGGTTTAGCGATCGCTCCTCATTCGATTTCTGCAACCAGCTAAGTGCGACTGAATCATTGCTCAATTGCTTAGATCACTCGAAGCGTAGTTTTACTATGCCTAAACCCATTTGTTTACCTGATTCGAACTGAGCTGTTGCGTAGCTCAGTCGCACTGTTTTTATATCCCCCTATAAATTAAGGAACATTAATCATGCCTCAAGCATCTGCCCTACAAATTTCTCAACCGGGTGCCTTAGATCTCACCTTCGGCACGGGCGGCAAAATCGTCACCGATCGCTTGCCCGGTCTTGAGAATCTTTCAGAATCGGCTGAGAGTCTGGTCATTCAGCCCGATGGCAAAATTGTTGTGGCCGGGAGCGTTTACCCAATTAATGGGCAGGGTGATTTTGCAATTCTGCGCTACACAGCCGATGGCCGCTTAGATACCAGTTTTGGTACAGGGGGCGCTGTTGTGACAACTTTTGCTGCGATCGCCCCTAGCTACGATGCTGCTAACAGCATTACCATTCAACCCGACGGCAAACTGATAGCTGTAGGCAGCACCGCCTTCTCTGCTAATAATGTGTATTACAGGGATTTTGCGGTAGCTCGTTACACCATTGATGGTGCTCTAGACACCACGTTCAGTGGCGACGGTAAGGTGACGACGGATATAGATGATGTAGATACAGTTCCCGAAGTAAACTTTGATGGTGGGGATACTGCCGAAAGTGTGCTGGTTCAGCCCGATGGCAAGATCGTTGTGGTAGGGACTGCAAACCAATATGACGGCTACTCTAATGTCTTCGGTTTGGTTCGCTACAACAGTAACGGGACGCTAGACAATAGTTTTGGGACAGGCGGTATCTTAAACCCACGGGTCGGCAACAGATATGCCGCGAATACGGCTTCCAGTGCGGTTCTCCAGACAGATGGCAAAATTGTCGTAGGCGGCAGCGTATATGCCTCTGTGACAGATGCGGACAATTTTGTTGTGGCTCGCTACAACAGCAACGGCGATGTGGATAGTGGTTTTGGTACGAATGGGGCGGTCGTCACTAGCTTTTTGGGTGCTACCGCCTACCTGACAGAAGTAGCAGTTCAACCCGATGGAAAAATCCTTGCTGTTGGGACGGCTGAGACACGAGGCCAGCCATCTGACAGTGAGAATTCTTTTGAAGCCTATGACTTTGCTCTAGCCCGCTACAACCCTAACGGCACGCTGGATAGCAGTTTTGGTACAGGTGGCAAAGTTATTACAGACTTCTTTGGAGATGAAGACGTAATCAAGAGCGTTGTAGTTCAGCCTGACGGCAAAATCGTGGTGGCTGGTTGGGTTGAATATGGAGGTGAGGATGGCTTTAAAAAAACGGGCATCGTTCGCTACAACAGAGACGGCAGCTTAGATACCACCTTTGGTACCCAGGGCAAGGTTGTGCTCCAACTGGGGCAAGGCTACGACACGGCTCAGGCTCTTGAGCTTCAGTCTGATGGCAAACTAGTGGTGTCAGTGACCAGTTCCAGCTATGCAGATGATGTTGACATTGCGCTGGCACGGTTGCAGGGCGATGCCCCTCTGGGTTCTGGGGTAACGCTAACGGATAACGGCGGCAGGAACAGCGTCTTAACTGGGACGGCGGGTAACGACAGATTCACCAGTAATGGCGGCAAAGACACCTTTAAGCTGGGCGGTGGCACCGATGTTGTGGTTGATTTTGGCGGCGCGGGGAAAGGCACCAACCCATCTGCTACAACCCTCGCCAATGTCGATACGCTGCAATTTTTGGGTACGGGACTGACCGCTCAAAAGATGCTGCTGAATCAAGTGGGCGGCAACACCGAAATCACGTTTGTAGGCGTCAATGATACTAAAGTCATTCTGCAAAATTTCACGCTAGAGCGAATCGATAATCAGCGCCCGAGTAACGGCGCAAGTGCCAATATCACCAACATTTTGTTCAATGGTGAAACCACGCCGCCATCGTTCGATGCATTTGACGTGTGGGATGCCAGCTACACCAGCTACACTCAGGTATTTCGGCAGAACACAGTCACGTTCCTCAACGATCTGAATAACACCGTCAGCGGCTTTA